>JACZKR010000039.1 GCA_014859945.1 Paracoccaceae bacterium
GCCCCGGACCCCGGGATATTTCCGGACAGATGAAAGCGGCAAGGCGGCGCCCTGCCCCGGCAGACCGAGGCAGGGTTTCACCCGTCACGGTCATCGGCGTCCCCGCCTGTACCGTGGAATCAGAGTGGCAGAGCAAGGTTAACAATCCCTTTCATCTGTCTTCAAATATCCCGGGGGTCCGGGGGCTGGCCCCCGGCCGGTGCGGTCAGGCGCCGAAGGGGCGCAGAAGCTCGCGGCTGATGATGTGGCGCTGGATTTCCGAGGTGCCTTCCCAGATCCGTTCCACCCGCGCGTCGCGCCAGATGCGTTCCAGCGGCAACTCGTCCATCAGCCCCATGCCGCCGTGGATCTGGATCGCCTCGTCGGCGATATGGGCCAGCACCTCGGTGGCCTTGAGCTTGGCCATCGACATGTCAGCCTCGGTCACCGTGCCCTGATCGTATTTCCACGCGGCTTCGCGGGTCAGAAGCTCGGCCGCCTTCAGTTCCATCGCCATGTCGGCCAGCTTGAACGAGATGCCCTGATACTTGCCGATCAGCTGGCCGAACTGCTTGCGTTCGGCCGCATAGGCGATGGCATGGCCCAGCGCGCGTTCCGCCCGGCCAAGGCAGGTCGAGGCGACCTGCAGGCGCGTGGCGCCCAGCCAGGTTCCGGCGACTTCAAAGCCCTTGTGAACCTCGCCCAGCACCTGCGATTTGGGCAGCCGGCAGTCGTCAAATTCCAGCACCATGTTGTTGTAGCCGCGGTGGCTGACGTTGCGGTAGCCCTCGCGCACGGTGAAGCCGGGGGTGCCCTTGTCGACCAGAAAGGCGGTGATCAGCTTTTTCTTGCCGCGCGGGGTGTCTTCCTCACCGGTCGCTACCCAGACGATGGCGAAATCGGCCACATCGGCGTGGCTGATGAAATGCTTGGTGCCGTTCAGCACGAAGTCACCGCCGTCCTCGCGGGCGAAGGCCTTCATGCCGCGCAGGTCGCTGCCGGCGCCCGGCTCGGTCATGGCCTGGCAATCGTGCTTCTCGCCCCGCACGCAGGGCATGAGGTACTTTTCGCGCTGTTCGCCCACGCAGGCCAGAAGGATGTTCGAGGGCCGGCTGACGCAGTTCCAGTGCAGGGCGTAATTCGCCTTGCCCAGTTCCTTTTCGTAAAGCAGCCAGGTCAGCGTATCGAGCCCGGCGCCCCCGACCTCGACCGGCATGTTGGCGGCGTAAAGCCCGGCGTCGATGGCCTTGGCGGCGATTTCCTTGCGCAGATCCTCACGCAGGATGCCGGTGCGTTCGACCTCGGCCTCATGCGGGTAAAGCTCGTTCTCGACGAAGGCGCGCGTCGTCGCGACGATCATCTGCTGTTCTTCGGTCAGTCCGAAATCCATGGCGTCAGTCCTTCTTCTGGCCGACGGCACGGCCGGCGCCTTCGGGCAGGGGCAGGCTGGCATGGGCCTTGGCGATGGCCTGCAGCCGGGCCCAGACATCGGGCGCGGCGGGCACCGTCTTGCCCGCCTTCATGTCAACATGCAGGCAAAGCTGTTCGATGGTGGCCACACATTCCTCGCCTTTCATCACCCGCACGAAAGAGCGGAAGCGCTTTTCGTCGGCCGAGATGATCTGCAATTCCCCCCGCACCTGATCGCCCAGATTCGCCTCGCCCAGATGGCGGATGTGGGTTTCGGCACTGTAGAAGGAGTGGCCAGCCGCCACATAGTCCATCCCTGCCCCGATGGTGCGCAGGAAGTTGTCAATGGTTTCCGAGTTCACGAAGTAATAGCGGCTTTCGGTCATGTGGCCGTTGTAGTCGATCCAGCCCGGCAGAACCTGACCGCGGTACATGACCAGCGGCGCGGCCTTGGGCGCGGTGTCGATCTGCGCGGCCATTTCGGCGTGGAAGGTTGCGGCGCGGCGTTCGTCATGTTCGCGCAGCACCTTGCCGGCGCCCCAGTTGCGTTCCTTCAGCGCGCGCAGGAAGCCCACAAGGTTCTGGTCGCGGATACGCTCCAGCTCGCGGATGCCGTACATGCCCGATTGCGCGTCGGACTGGCTGGAGACCAGATCGACCAGTTCGTCATTGAATTCGGGCACGTCCATCAGCTTGGTCCAGGGCCATTTCAGCGCCGGGCCGAACTGCGCCATGAAATGCTTCATCCCCGCTTCGCCGCCGGCAATCCGGTAGGTCTCGAACAGACCCATCTGGCCCCAGCGCAGGCCAAAGCCCATGCGGATCGCCTCGTCGATTTCTTCCGTCGTGGCGATGCCGTCCTTCAGCATCCACAGCGCCTCACGCCAGACCGCCTCAAGAAAGCGGTTGCCGATGAAGGCGTCGATCTCATGCCGGATCACCAGCGGGAACATCCCGATGTCCTTCATGATCTGGACGGTCTTTTCGACCACCGCCGGCGGGTTCGCCGGTGAGCCCGAGACTTCGGACAGCGGCAGCAGATAGACCGGGTTGAACGGATGCGCGACGATGATGTTTTCCGGCGCCGGGCTGCCTTTCTGCAAGTCCGAGGCCTTGAACCCGCTGGTAGAGGACCCGATCAGCACCCCGGGGTTCGATTGTTGCAACTGGGCATAGACCTTGTGCTTCAGCTCGATCCGCTCGCTGACCGACTCCTGCACATATTCCGCGCCCTCGACCGCCTCACCGATGGTGCCGTGGAAGGTGAGCGTCCCCTCGGCCGGCATCGGCACATCCGACAGCGCCGGCAGCGCCAGCCGGGCGTTGGACAGCACCGCCGCGATCTTGCGCTCGGCCTCGGGATCGGGGTCGAAGACGCCCACATCCCAACCGTTCAGCAGGAACCGTGCGGCCCAGCCGCCACCGATAACCCCGCCGCCGATGATTGCTGCCTTGCGCGCCATGGTCGTCCTCTCAGTCAATGCAGATCTGGGCTTTCGCGCCCGTTTCATCCAGGAACTCGAAGCAGCCGAACAGCGGCGTGACCTTCGAGCAGGTGTTGCTTTCGGCCAGACACATGCCGGAACAATCGGTCTTGCGCGTGCAGGCCTTGCCGCCGTCCGGTTCCGGCCGGAAGCACAATTCGTCAGGCAGCAGGCCGCCGCGTCCAACGGTGCCGCCCTGCATCAGGCATTCCGCGCGCTCAGCCGCGCTCAGCACCTTGCCCTGCGGCCCCGCCGGGGGCGGGACGCAGGAGGTCAGCAGAAGGCCGGCAAGGATCAGGGCAAAGCGCTTCATCGCATCACTTCGCCAACGGCGCCCGCTTTTCCAGCTTCAGCTTGGCCCGTACCTCGGCCGGGGTGATCACCCGCGCGCCCAGATTGCTGATGATCGTCACCGCCCGCTCCACCAGTTGCGCGTTCGTCGCCAGCACGCCCTTGTCGAGCCAGAGGTTATCTTCCAGCCCCACCCGCACGTTGCCACCGGCCAGCACGGCAGCCGCGACATAGGGCATCTGGTGACGGCCAAGGGCAAAGGCCGACCAGAACCAGTGCGAGGGCACGTTGTTGACCATCGCCATGAAGGTGTTCAGGTCATCCGGGGCGCCCCACGGAACGCCCATGCACAGCTGCACCAGAACCGGATCGGGGATGATGCCTTCGTCCGCCAATGCCTTGGCCAGCCACAGATGGCCGGTGTCAAAGGCCTCAATCTCGATCCGCGTGCCGCTGGCCACCATCCGCCGCGCCATGTCGCGCAACATGCCGGGGGTGTTGACCATCACATAATCGGCTTCGTTGAAGTTCATCGTGCCGCAGTCGAGCGTGCAGATCTCGGGCCGGCATTCCACCACATGCGCCACCCGCTCGGCGGCACCTGCCATGTCGGATTTCGGGCCCATGCGGTTCATCGCCTCGGTGCCGTCAAACAAAAGGTCGCCGCCCATCCCCGCCGTCAGGTTCAGCACCACATCGGTGCCCGAATCGCGGATACGCTCGGTCACTTCGCGGTAAAGCGCCGGGTCGCGGGCGGGCCTGCCGGTTTCGGGGTCGCGCACGTGGCAGTGGACGATGGCGGCGCCCGCCTTGGCCGCGTCGATGGCCGATTTCGCAATCTGTTCCGGGCTGCGCGGCACATGCGGGCTGCGGTCCTGCGTGCCGCCCGAGCCGGTGACGGCGCAGGTGATGAAGACTTCGCGGTTCATGGTCAGCGGCATGGGATTCTTCCGAATGGGTTGGCGGATGGGTCGGCAGCATCCTAGCGGGCTTGCCATGCAACGCTTGTCGTTTTACGAAAGCGGCATGTCAAAAACCGCAACGATCTTCGCCGCATCGCGGCAACCGCTGACGCTGGCGCTGCTGGTCCTGCCGCAATCCTCGATCCTTGAGGTGGCATCGACGCTCGACCCCCTGCGCAGCGCCAACCGGCATCTGGGAACCGAAACCTACCGCTGGCGCGTCGTCACCCCCGACGGCCGCGCCGCGCCCCTGACCTGCGGCATCGAACTGCCTTCGAACGGGCCACTTTCGGCGGCCGAGGGCGCGGATGCGCTGGTGGTGATCGCGGGCTTCCGCCAGTCCGAAGTGGCCACCGCGCCCCTGATCCGCGAGTTGTCGCGGATGGCGCCGCGGCTGACGGCAATGGGCGGGATCGACGCCGGCGCCTGGGTGCTGGCGCGGGCCGGCCTGCTGAACGGGCACCGCGCCACGGTGCATTGGGAAGACCTTGAAGACCTGGCCGCCGCGCATCCTGAGGTCGATGTCGTGCCCGACCGCTTCGTCATCGACCGCGATCGCTTTACCGCCGGCGGGGCGGCCCCGGCGGCCGACCTGATGCTGCACCTGATCCGCGCCCGCCAC
>JACZKR010000040.1 GCA_014859945.1 Paracoccaceae bacterium
GGCGGGGGCCCGGGCACCGGCGGCCGGCTGCGCCATCTGGTCTACTGGATCGAGGCGGCCGAAGTCGCGCGCCTGTGCCATGCGGCCGGGGTCGAACATCTGCACGCCCATTTCGGCACCAATTCAGCCACCGTTGCCATGCTGGCGGGCGTGATGGGCGGGCCGCGGTGGTCTTTCACCGCCCATGGGCCCGAAGAATTCGACGCGCCGCTGGCGCTTTCGCTGGGTGAAAAGATCGCCCGCGCCCACCGGGCGGTGGCGGTTTCCTCTTTCGGGCGCAGCCAGTTATGCCGCTGGGTGGCGCCCGACCAATGGGGCAAGATCGCCGTGGTGCATTGCGGGATCGAGCCGGCGGGCTTTGCGCCGGCCCCGCTGCCCGACGGCGGGCCACGGCTGGTCGCCATCGGTCGGCTGGCGCCACAAAAGGGCTTTGCCCTGCTGGTCGAGGCGATGGCCGAGGCCGCCCCCCGCCTGCCCGGCCTGCACCTGACGCTGGTGGGCGACGGCGAACTGCGCCCCGGGATCGAGGCCGCAATCGCGCGCCACGGTCTGGGCGGGCAGATCACCCTTGCCGGCTGGCAGGATGAAGCCGGCGTGCGGGCCGCCATCGCCGGCGCCAGCGCGCTGATCCTGCCTTCTTTCGCCGAAGGCCTGCCGGTCGTCCTGATGGAGGCGATGGCGATGGGTCGCCCTGTCATCGCAACCGCAATTGCCGGCGTGCCCGAGCTTGTCACGGCCGAAACCGGCTGGCTGGTGCCGGCGGGCGATGCTGCGGCGCTGACCGCGGCCATTGTCGAACTGGCCGCAACGCCCGCCGCGCGACTGCAGGCGATGGGCGCCGCTGCCCGCGCCCGGGTGCTGGAGCGCCACGACATCGACCGCGAGGCGGAAGGGCTTGCGGAACTGTTCCGCTAGCCCGCCATCCCGCGCAGCGCCCCGGCAACGGCGTTGGCCAGACGACCATGCTCGCCGGGTTCGAAATGCACGCCGTCCTGCGGGCTGACACCTATCACCTGCCCCGCGTCCAGAAAGCCGCAGCCGCGCGCCTTGGCAAGCGCCCGGTAAGGCGTCGGCAGGGCAAGCGACCGCGCCCGCCCGCCATAGAACTGATCGGCGATCGGCCCCTGCTCCAGCACCGGGGGCGGGCAGATGAGGAGGATGCGGAAGCCGCCGTGGCGCGTCTGCATGTCCACCGATTGCGCGATGTCCAGAAGGCTGGCGATGCCGCCGGTGATCAGCTCGGCACTCGCCCCGAAGCGGGCCTTCACGTCGTTCGTGCCCAGCATGATCGTCAGATAGTCAATCGGGCCATGGCTTTGCAGCGCGATCTTCAGGCCGTCCTGCCCGTTCATATGCGCGCCCATCACCGGATCGGCGAATTGCGCGGTGCGGCCGGGCAGCCCCTCTTCCACCAGTTCCCAGCCCAGCGCTTCTGCCGCCAGAACCGGCCAGCGGGTGCGGGCGTCATAGCGGGCATAGGCCCCCACCGTCACGATGGGCGGGGTGCCGTGGGTGTTGCTGTCGCCGAAGCACATCAGGACGGGCATCGCATTCTCCTTGCCGAAGGCCAGCCTAGGCAGGCCAAACCGGGCCGTAAAGCCCCGGCCCCCCCTTCCACTTCGCCACCTTCGCGCGCATATATGCGGCTGACCCATCCGGAAGAGGACGCCATGTTCGGAACCGCCGAAAAGCCCGCCACCGCGCCGGACCTGATCCGCGACGGCAGCGAAAAGACCTTCATGCAGGACGTGATCGAGCCGTCGCGCGACGTGCCGGTGATCGTCGATTTCTGGGCGCCGTGGTGCGGCCCCTGCAAGACGCTTGGCCCCGCGCTTGAGGCCGCCGTGACCGCCGCCAAGGGCGCGGTGCGTATGGTCAAGATCAACGTCGATGAAAATCAGGCGCTGGCCGGCCAGCTGCGCATCCAGTCGATTCCCACCGTCTATGCCTTCTGGCAGGGCCAGCCGGTTGACGGTTTTCAGGGCGCGCTGGCCCCGTCCGAGATCAAGCGGTTCATCGACCATATCGCGGCCATGGGGCCGGGCGGCGGCGATGGCGGGCTGGCCGAGGCGGTTGAAGCGGCCGAGCAGATGCTGGCCGAAGGCGCCGCCGCCGATGCGGCCGAAACCTTTGCCGCGATCCTTGAGGAAGAGCCCGAGAATGCCGTTGCCTATGGCGGGCTGATCCGCGCGCATCTGGCCATCGGCAATCTGGAACAGGCCGAGCTTCTGGCCCAGAACGCCCCCGCGGCGGTGGCAAAGTCGAAAGAGGTCGAAGCGGCCCGCGCCCAGATCGAACTGGCGCGGCAGGCGGCCAAGGCCGGCCCGGTGGATGAACTGCGCGCGGTGCTGGCGAAAGACCCGGCGAACCGTCAGGCGATGTTCGATCTGGCCACGGCGCTGCACGCTTCGGGCGATGTCGAAGGCGCGGTGAACACCTTGCTTGACCTCTTCCGGCTGGATCGTGAGTGGAATGAGGGCGCCGCCAAGACGCAGCTGATGACGATCTTCGAGGCGCTGAAGCCGCAGGATCCGATTGTGCTGAAGGGTCGTCGCCGCCTGTCGTCGATGATCTTTGCCTGAGGCGCCGATCGCCCTAGGTCTGGGGGCAGCATGAAACGCATCGACCTGCCCGATATCATCGCCGTCTTCCCGCTGCCCGGGGCACTGTTGCTGCCCCGGGCGCGGCTGCCGCTGCATATCTTTGAGCCGCGCTATCTGGCGATGCTGGACGATTGCCTGAAAACCCCCGGCCGGCTGATCGGGATGATTCAGCCCTTGGGCACGCCGGGCGGTGAAAAGCGGCTGGCCAGCATCGGTTGTGCCGGGCGGCTGACGCAGTTTTCGGAAACCGACGACGGGCGCTACATGATCACCCTGACCGGCGTGACGCGCTTTCGCCTGAGGCAAGAGGTTGAGGGCGGCTTCACCCCCTACCGCCGCTGCACCGTGGACTGGGCGCCCTTCGCGCGCGATCTGGGCCCCGAGGAAGACGACCCCGCTTTCGACCGCGCGGGGTTTCTGGCCCTGCTGGGGCGCTATCTTGCCGCCCGCCGGCTGGGCACCGACTGGGACAACCTGAAAGAGGCCGAGCCGGAATTGCTGGTGAATGCGCTGTCGATGCTGCTGCCGTTTTCGCCAGAAGACCGGCAGGCGCTGCTCGAGGCGCCGTCGCTGGTCACCCGGCGCGAAACGCTGGTGACGCTGATCGAATTCGCCCTGCGCGCGGGCGGCGGAGAAGATGAGGTTCTGCAATGACCGAAAGCCCTACCCCCACCGACCGCCGCATGCTTGAGGCGCTGGTCTGCCCGGTGACGCAGGCCATGCTGACCTGGGACGCCGAGGCGCAGGAACTGGTGTCGAAGGCCGCGCATCTGGCCTTTCCGGTGCGCGACGGCATTCCGATCATGCTGGTCAGCGAGGCGCGGCAGATCGACTGAGGCGGACCCGCGCGGCAATGGCCGCGACCAGCCAGATCACCAGCCCCAGCCCCGCCATGACCACCGACAGCAGGCGCGGCACCGCGCCGGCCAGTCCCATTGCCAGCCCCTGACCGATGGCGGCGCCCAGAACCTCGCCGGGATTGCGGGGCTTTTGCGCTTCGGCCAGCCGGGCGGCAACGATGCCCTGCTCGATCCCCGCCAGCACCAGCAGAACCAGCGCCGCCGCCAGCGCGATACCCCCGGCAACCAGCGCCGCCCGGCCCCGTTGCGCGGCGGCAAAGCAGGCCGACAGGGCGGCCAGACCCGCCAGAAGCCCCGCCATCACGCCGATCACTCCGGCCTGACCGTGCCGCTGCAGATCGGCCAGCGTGAAGGCGCCGATGCCCAGCGCAAGGCCGGTCAGGATGCAGAACAGGATCAACGCCGCAAGTTTCATGCCGCGATGGAAGCGCGGAAGGGACGGTCCGTCAAATGACAAGCAGCGTCACGCGGCGGGCGGCACCTGAATGCCGGCTTCGGTGACGATGGCCGACATCGGAATGTCGTGCCAGCGCGGGAAGATGCCCGGCAGCCGTGCCGCCTGCAGGCCCACCCCCACCACGAAGGGCCGGGGCGTCAGGGCGGCCAGCGTGCGGTCGAAATAGCCGCCGCCATAGCCCAGCCGGTAACCCGCGCCATCCCAGCCGACCAGCGGCGCCAGCGCCAGTTCCGGCACCACCCTGTCGCTGTCGGTGGGCGGGACGGGGATGCTCCAGTGCCCGCGCTCCATCGCCATGCCGGGCCGCCAGCGGCGGAAGACCAACGGTGCCGCGCGTTCTTCGACCACCGGCAGCGCCACGATGGCGCCGGCGGCGTCAAGTTCGGCCAGCCATGGCCGCAGATCGGCCTCGCCCTTGATAGGCCAGTAGCCGGAAATCACCCTGCCGCGCGGATCGCCCAGCCAGCCGGGCAGACCGTCGCGCAGATGCGCCATCAGCGCCTGCCCCCAATCCTGCCGCGCCTGCACGGCAAGGGCCTTGCGCGCCTCCAGAAGCCGCTCCCGTTCGGCCCGGCGCCAGCGGGCGACCTCAAGATCTTCCTGCGCATCGCCTTCGGGCAGGTCACGGTAGCAGACCGGCGATGAAACGGGCCTGTCTTCCTTCATGCGCGCCCCTCAGATCGGCTGGCCGGCCAGCAGCCGCGGCACATCGCCCGACAGCCCGGCCGCCTGCCGCATGAAGCCACGCCGCAGCCCCGGCAGCGCGTTCACCGCCGCCAGCCCAAGATCACGCCCGACCCGCAGGATGGGGTTATCATTGGAAAACAGCCGGTTGACCGTATCCATCCCCAGGGCCAGCGCGGTGGAATCGAAGCGCCGCCACGTCTCATACCGTTCCAGCACGTCGATGGCGCCGATGTCTTCGCCGCGCCGCGCCGCCTCGATCAGCACTTGCGCCAGCGCGCCGACATCGCGGAAGCCAAGGTTCAGCCCCTGCCCCGCGATCGGATGCACCCCATGCGCCGCATCCCCCACCAGCGCCAGCCGGGGGGCCACGAAACGCTCGGCCAGCGACAGGCTCAGCGGATAGGTGAAGCGGTCGCCGGCCAGCGCGATCCGGCCCAGAAAATCGCCGAAGCGCGGGCGCAACACGGCCAGATAGCCGTCATCGTCCAGCGCCTGAATGGCGCGGGCCTGCGCGTCGGCCTCGCTCCAGACGATGGACGAATGATGCCCGCCCGGCAGCGGCAGGATCGCCAGCGGCCCGGCCGGCATGAAGAACTGATGTGCCGTGCCCTGATGGTCGCGTTCATGACTGATCGCGGTGACCAGCGCGGTCTGGCCGTATCCCCAGCCCTGCCGGCGGATACCGGCCCGCGCCGCTGTGCCCGAACCCCTGCCGTCGCAACCCACTAACACCCGGCCGCGCAACTGCCGGCCCGAGGCCAGCGTGACCGTCACGCCCGCCGCGTCGATATCCTGCGCCACCACGGTTTCGCCGGTGATCAGCGTCAGGCCGGGCTGGTCCGCCATGGCGGCCAGGAAGGCCGCATAAAGATGCCGGTCCTCGGCCATGAAGCCCACCGGGCCTTCTTCGATCTCGGCATGATCGAAGCTCAGGAAGAAGGGGCTGGCACCCTGCCCGGGCCGGCCGTCGCTGGCGACGATCTTCAGCATCGGCTGTGCCTTGTCAGCCATCCGCTGCCAGACGCCGATCCCGGTCAGCAGCCGTTTGGACGCGATGGCCAGCGCATAGGCCCGCCCGTCGAAACCCGCCTCGGCGCGCGCGGGGGCGGGGCGGGCATCTATCACGGTTACCCGCAGCCCCCCCTGCGCCAGAGCAAGGGCCAAGGCGGGACCGTTCAGGCCACCGCCGACGATCAGGATATCGGCATCGGGTTCCATGCGGCGATTATCGCCCGATGCGCGGGATTGTCCATGCGCCGCCTTGCCGCTAGCCTTGCCCCGTCACTCTGCCAGCCAAAGCCCGCCCATGGGCCGCGGCCCGCTCCGAAGGATGCGCGATGTCCCTGACCTGGTCCAACATGACAGCGGCGGAACTGGGCCGTGAGATCGGCGCGGGCCGGATCAACCCGGTGGAGCTGACCGAGTTCTTTCTGGACAAGATCGCCGGCCACCCGCTGGCCGCCCGCATCTATGCCCGCACCACGCCCACCCGCGCGCGGGGCGAGGCGATGGGCGCCGCCTCACGCGCCAAGGCGGGGCAGCGGCGGGGGGTGCTGGATGGCGTGCCCCTGTCGTGGAAAGACCTGTTCGACACCGCCGGCACCGCGACCGAGGCAGGATCGGCCCTGCTGAAGGGCCGCACCCCGGCCGAGGATGCCGCGGTGCTGTCGGTCGCCACCCGCGAAGGCACGGTCTGTCTGGGCAAGACGCATATGTCCGAGCTGGCCTTTTCGGGCCTTGGCCTGAACCCCGTCACCGCCACGCCGCCCTGCGTGAATGATGAGGCGGCGGTGGCCGGCGGGTCATCCTCGGGCGCGGCGGCATCGGTGGCCTGGGGGCTGGCACCCGCCGCAGTCGGGTCGGACACCGGCGGATCGGTGCGGATTCCGGCGGCCTGGAATGACCTTGTCGGGCTGAAGACCACGGCCGGGCGCCTGCCGATCACCGGGGTGGTGCCGCTGTGCGAAAAGTTCGACACCATCGGCCCGCTGGTCCATTCGGTGGAAGACTGCGCGCTGATCCTTGCGGCGCTGGAAGGCCGCCGGCCCTGCGACCTTGAAGGCGCCAGCCTGACGGGTGCGCGGCTGCTGGTTCTGGAAACCGTGGCGCTGGACGATCTGCGCGACCGCCCGGCGGCGGGCTTTGACGATGCGCTGTCGCGCCTGTCGCGGGCCGGCGCCCGGATTGAACGCACCGCCGCCCCCGAAGTGGCTGAGGCGATGGCGATGGCGGGCATCCTGTTCACCGCCGAGGCCTATGGTATCTGGGAAAAGACCATCGAAGCCGCCCCGGACAAGATGTTTCCGCGGATTCTGGAACGCTTCCGGTCCGGCGGCAGCATCGCGGCCAAGGATTATGTCGCCGGCTGGCGGCGGCTTGAGGCGCTGCGGCGTATCTGGGCGGGCCGGGCGGCGGCCTATGACGCGGTTCTGCTGCCCACCTCACCCATCCTGCCGCCCGATGCCACGCGGCTGTTGACGGATGAGGCCTATTACGTCACCGAAAACCTGCTGGCGCTGCGCAACACCCGCATCGGCAACCTGATGGGTGTCTGCGCGCTGACGCTGCCCACCTCACAACCCTCATGCGGGATCACGCTGATGGGCGGGGCCTTCGGAGAAGAGGCGCTGTTGCGGCTGGGCATGGCGGCGGAACGCGCGCTGGCCTGACCCCGGCCCGCAACGCAGCGCAAAAGCAACATCCTTTCGCAAGCCACGGGCCGCTTTGTGTTTTTCTGGACCGGCGGACATGATGCCGCTATGGTTGCCCTCAATCGGGGCGCAACGATCCCGGAACTGAGGCAGCATGGCATTTCCTGAGCGGTTCTCGAACCTGCCGGACTACGCATTTCCGCGCCTGCGGAAACTCCTGGACGCCCACGCCCCGGGCGGGCCCGTCATTGCCATGACCATTGGCGAGCCGACGCATCCGATGCCCGATTTCGTCGGGCCGATCCTAGCCGCCAACCTTTCGGGCTTTGGCGTCTATCCTCCGAATGACGGCACGCCGGAACTTCTGGCGGCGATCTCGGGCTGGATCGGGCGGCGTTATGGCGTGACCGTCGCGGCCGAGCGGCTGATGGTGCTGAACGGCACGCGCGAGGGGCTATTCAACGCCTGCGTCGCGCTGAGCCCTGAAACCAAGCGCGGGCAGAAGCCGGTCGTGCTGATGCCGAACCCGTTCTATCAGGTCTATGCCGTGGCCGCGCTGACCGTGGGGGCGGAACCGGTCTATGTGAACGCCACCGCCGCCAACGGGTTCCTGCCCGATTACGCCAGCCTGCCGGCCGAAGTGCTTGACCGCGTGACGGTGGCCTACATCTGTTCCCCCGCCAATCCGCAGGGCGCGGTGGCGGGGCGTGACTACTGGGCGAACCTTCTGGCGCTGGCCGAGAAGCACGATTTCACCGTCTTCGCCGACGAATGCTATTCGGAGATCTGGCGCAGCGCACCGCCGCCGGGGGTCCTGGAGGTTGCGGCGGCAACCGGGGCCGACCCCGAGCGGGTGTTCAGCTTTCATTCGCTGTCGAAGCGGTCGAACCTGCCGGGGTTGCGGTCGGGCTTTGTCGCGGGCGGCGCGCAGGGCATGGCGCAGATCCGCAAGCTGCGCAGCTTTGCCGGCGCCCCCCTGCCCCTGCCGATCCAGCGGGTGAGCGAGGCCGCCTGGGCCGATGAAGCGCATGTCGAGGCCAGCCGCGCGCTGTATCAGCAGAAGTTCGCCATCGCCGCCGAGGTCTTCGGCGGGCTTCAGGGCTTTGACCTGCCCGAAGGCGGCTTCTTCCTGTGGCTGCCGGTCGAGGACGGCGAGGCGGCGGCGCTGAAGCTGTGGCAGGAAACGGGCGTGCGGGTGCTGCCGGGGGCCTATCTGTCGCGCAATACCGCGGCGGGAAATCCCGGCAAGGGTTATGTTCGGGTCGCCCTTGTGGCCCCAAAGGAAGAAATGCAGCGCGGGCTGATCACGCTCCGCGACTGCCTCTATTGAGGACAGGCGAGAATGGCATCCTATCAGGTCCGGCAGCGCGATCCGCTTCTTGATCAGAACACGCAGGCCATGCTGGAAAAGCGCGGACGAGAGCTTCTGGGCCTTGTCCTTGTCGCGCTGGGGCTGGCTTTCGTGGCGATGCTGTGGACCTACTCGCCCGAAGATCCGGGCTGGATGGTGGCTTCGGATCAGCCGGTTGCCAATGCGCTGGGGGCCTTTGGCGCCGCGCTGACATCGACTCTGATCATCATTGGCGGCAAGGGCGCCTGGGGCATTCCGCTGGTGCTGACGGCCTGGGGGCTGCGCTTTGTGCTGCATCGCGGGGCCGAGCGGGCGGTGGGCCGGGTGGTCTTTGCCGTGATCGCGATTGCGCTGGGGTCGGTCTATGCCGCCACGCTGGTGCCGGGCGCGGAATGGACGCATTCCTTCGGGCTGGGCGGCCTCTTCGGCGATACGGTTCTGGGCGCGCTTCTGGGCATGGTGCCGGGTGGCGCCGGCGTGGGGCTGAAGCTGATCTCGGCCGCGTCGGGCATCATCCTTCTGGTGATGATGCTTTACGTCATGGGCTTTGATCTGTCGGAAATCCGCGCGCTGGCGGCCTTCCTCGTCACCAGCCTGATCTACAGCTACAACGCCGCGCTGGGGGCGGCGGGCAAGGGCCGGCAGGCCACCGCGCGCGCTGCCGCCGCCGTGGCCGAACGTCGCCGCAGCACAGCCGCCGCGCAGCCCGAAACCGCACGGCCGGGCAGCATGGTGCGC
>JACZKR010000041.1 GCA_014859945.1 Paracoccaceae bacterium
GTCCACGCCTGCAAGGCGCTGCGGCCCGCCCTGCTGCGGTGTCGGATGCTGGCCGATCTTCAGGGTCGGCGGCGCCGGCGCCTTGGCCGCCGGGCCATGCGCCGTCATCACGATCTGCACCGCATCGACCCCCGGCAGGGCGCGCAGCGCGGCGCTGGCGGCGGGTTCGGCAGGGGCCAGCGCACGGGCGTCTTCGGGCGTCGCGGCCTCGATCACGAATCGCACCGTGCCGCCGTCGATCTGCAATGCACGCACCAGATCGCGCGACACCAGCGTTCCGCCGCCGGGCAGCGCCACCCCGTCCAGCGCCTGCAGGACCTGCTCTCGCGTGACTGCCATCGCCCTCTCCGTTGTCAATCCGCCGAAGACTTGGCCGCTTTGCAGGAAAGGGCAACCCCCGGTTTACCAAACGCTCAAAATTTAAGCGAAGATGCTGAATATGTTGAAGATTTTGTAACGGTCAGCCATGCGGATGCCGCATGGCAGCATTGCGCGACCGGGCTATTGTGCAGATGCAGCAATTACCCCATCTTGGTTTCAACAGCGACGGGCCCCCCGGAACAGTTCCGGCAAACGCCCGCAAGACGAAAGATGAGGCTGATATGGCATATGCGAATTCTTCCCGTGTGGTCAGCGTATCGCTGACGGACCGGCTGGTCGCAGTGGTCAGCGTGATGCGCGCCGCCCTGCAACGCCGTCGGGTGTACGAACAGACCCTGCGCGAGCTGCGCGACCTGAGCGACCGCGATCTGGCGGACCTTGGGATCCACCGCTCGCTGATCCCCACGGTCGCCAAAGAGGCGGCTTACGGCAAGTAATCCCTGACGGGGTTCCGATCCTCCTCCCCGGAACCTTCGGCAAGGCGCGGCGGCACTTCTCCTCCTCCCTGGTGTCGCCGCCTTTTTATTCAGTTCGACCGGCCCCTCCTCCTCCCTCGGGCCGCTCGGAACAGCGGCGATCCCCTCCTCCTCCCTGGGATCGCCGCACCCCATTCGAGGCTCTCCCTCCTCCTCCCTGGAGGGCCCGGATACCCCGAAGCGCCCCTCCTCCTCCCTGGGCGCGACGGACCTGCGGTGGCCCCCTCCTCCTCCCTGGGGTCGCCGCACAGGATACCGGAGACCGCCCGCAGGCGGTCAGCCGGAAACGGATCGGACGGCCCCTCCTCCTCCCTCGGGCCGAACGACATGCGGCGACCCCCTCCTCCTCCCTGGGGTCGCCGCGCCCCTCCCTTCCTTGCAACTGGCTGACCTGCCCGCGATAGTCGCCGCCGGTGAATCGTTCCGGGGGCCGGCCATGCGCGCATCCATGATTTCTTCGGCCCTTGTCGCGGCGCTGGTGGGCTATGGGTCCACCATCGCACTGGTGCTGTCGGCCGCCGCCGCGGTGGGCGCCACGGCCGAGCAGACGGCCAGTTGGGTCCTTGCGATCTGTCTGGCCAAGGCGGCGGGTTCGGCGCTGCTGTCGGTCTGGGCGCGGGTGCCGGTGGTGCTGGCCTGGTCCACCCCGGGTGCGGCGCTGATCGCCGCGACCAGCGGCATTTCCATGGCCGAGGCGGTGGGTGCCTTCGTGCTGGCGGGCGTGCTGGTGGCGCTGACCGGGCTGATCCGGCCGCTGGGCCGGCTGGTCGCGATGATTCCCGACGGGATCGCGGCGGGCATGCTGGCCGGCGTGCTGCTGCCCTTCTGCCTGAAGGGCGCGGGCGCGGCGCAGGCGCTGCCGGCGATTATCTTTCCCATGGCGGCGGTTTTCCTGCTGGTGCGGCTGAAAAATCCGGCCATGGCGGTGCTGGCGGCGCTGGCCACCGGGCTGGCCTTGGCCTTTGCCACCGGCGCGGCCAGCCTGACCGGGTTCCGCCTGCCCGCGCCTGTTCTGGCCTTCATCCCCCCCGCCTTCCGGCCCGATGTGCTGCTGGGGCTGGGGGTGCCGCTTTATCTGGTGACCATGGCGTCGCAGAACCTGCCCGGCTTCGCCACCTTACGCGCCGCGGGGTATGAGCCGCCGGTGCGCCCCGCGCTGGTCGCCACCGGGGCAATTTCAGCCGTCTCGGGCCTGTTCGGCGCCCATACCGTCAGCATGGCCGCAATCACCGCGGCGATCTGCCTTGGCGAAGACACCCATCCCGACCGCAGCCAGCGCTGGAAAGTGGGGCTGTTCTATGCCGGTTTCTGGGTTTGCCTCGGGCTGCTGGGGCCGCTGATCCTGTTGGCGCTGGCCGCCCTGCCGCCGGCGCTGATGGTTGCGCTGGTGGCGCTGGCGCTGCTGGGGCCGCTGACCGGGGCGCTGACCGGCGCCTTCCTGCCGGCCGACAGCCGCTTTGCCGCGACGGTGACGCTGGCCGTCACCGCCTCGGGCGTGGCGGCCTTCGGCATCGGCGCGGCCTTCTGGGGCCTGATCGCCGGGCTTGCCGTCTTTGGGCTGGAGCGGGCGGCGGCGCGTCTGCGCTAGGGTCGCGCCACCGGCCGGCCGGGGAAGCGGGGGTTTCACACCCCCGCACCCCCGTGGGATATTTGCCGAGAGAGGATGGGGGCCGGGAAACGGCTTCCCCTAGAAATCGGTCGGCGCGCCGCCTTCCTGCTTGCGGCGGGCGACGAAGCGGCGCAGCTCCTCTTGCGCGTCGCCGTCCATCGGCGGCGGTTCGAATTCGGCAAGGATTTGCTTGTAGATCCGGTGCGCCCTTTCGCTGGTCCAGACCGCACCATCGGCCTGCCATGCCTCATAGTTGCGCCAGTCGGCCAGGAAGGGCGCGTAGAAGGCGTTCTGATAGCGTTCCTGGGTATGGCCGACGCCGAAGTAATGCCCGTTCGGCCCCACCTCACGGATCGCGTCGATGGCGATGTCATCCTCGGTCGTGGCCCAGGTCGCCTCTTCGAAATAGCGCTGGATCATCTGCAGCACTTCGCAGTCCATCACGAATTTCTCGGGGCTTGCGATCAGCCCGCCCTCCAGCCAGCCGGCGGCGTGATAGACCATGTTGGTCCGGCTTTGCACCGCGGCCCAGAGGCTGTTCGAGGTTTCCCACATCGACTGCGCATCCGGCACGTTGGCGGCGCAGACGCCCGAAGACCGCAGCGGCAGCTTGTAGTGGCGTACCAGCTGCCCCGTCATCTGCGTCGCGCGCATGTACTCCGGCGTGCCGAAGGCCGGCGCGCCCGATTTCATGTCGACGTTCGAGGTGAAGGTGCCGATGGCCACCGGCGCCCCCGGCGCGATGAACTGCAGAAGCGCGATCGCCGCCAGCGCCTCGGCCAGGCTGAGCGTCACCGCGCCCGCCATGGTGACGGGCGCCATGGCGCCGGCCAGCGTGAAGGGCGTCACCACCACCGGCTGCCCCCGCCGCGCATGGCGCATGGCACCGTCCAGCATCGGGAAATCGTGCTTCAGCGGCGAGACCGAGTTGATGTTGGTGTACATCCGGGGTTTGGCGCGGAATTCCTCTTCGCTGAGACCGCCGGCGATGCGCACCATCTCCATCACATCCTCGACCCGTTCGGTGCCAAGGCTGTAGGCGTGGCAGACCTTGTCGGTCAGCGTCAGCTTTTCGTAAAGGCAGTCCAGATGGCGGATCGAGGGATGCACGTCCACCGGTTCCACCGGATAGCCGCCGGCGATATGGATGCAGTTGAAATACTGCGTCAGCTTCATGAATTCCTTGAACGTCGCGAAATCGCCCGAGCGTTTGCCGCGTTCCAGATCCCAGGCATTGGGCGGGGACGAGACGTTCACGAACAGCATGTGCTTGCCGCCCATGATCACTTCGCGCTCGGGGTTGCGCGGGGTGATGGTGAACTGCTCGGGCGCGTGGCCCAGCATCTCCATCACGAAATCCTCATCCATCCGCACATTGGTGCCGTCGATCCGGCAGCCGGCGCGGCGCAGATGTTCGACCGCCTCGGGGTTCAGGAACTCGATCCCGATTTCCTTCAGGATGCGCATGGTCCCTTTGTGGATGCGGTCCACGCCGTCGGCATCCAGCGGCTCGATCGGGCGGTCGGGGTTGACGGGGATGCGCCACGGCATCTGGTCGATGACGGCGCTGCCCGCACGGCTCTTGTTGCCCGCCCGGCCCCCTGCGCGGCGCTTGCGCGCGGCCCCATCGTCGCTCATCATCCCCTCCATCCTTGGGTCAGGCGCAGGATGGCCGAAAGCGCGCCGGCACGCGCCAATTGAAACCGACAGAAATGCGTCGTTTTTCGCTGCTGCCCGCTCAGGCAGCGCGGCGCGCGTCGATCCAGTCGCCCAAAGCTGCGATATCGGGCAGCACCACATCGGCATGGGGGGCCAGTTCGCCCGCCCCGGCGATGCCGGTCAGCACCGCCGCCGTGGCCATGCCGGCGGCGCGGCCGGCCTCCATGTCATGGCGGCTGTCGCCCACCATCACCGCCCGGCCCGGCGCAACGCCGACGCTTGCGCTGAAGGCCAGAAGCTGCCCCGGCGCCGGCTTGCCGCCCCAGCCCGAATCGCAGCCCGCGACGAAGGCGAAAAGGTCCAGCACCCCCGCCCGTTCCAGATGCGCGCGCGCCGGTTCCTCGGTGTCATTGGTGGCAAGGCCCAGCACCAGCCCGCGGTCGCGCAAGCCCTGCAGCACCGCGCGCAGGGGCACCGCCGGCGCCATCGGCGCCGATTGCGCCAGCGCGTTCATCCGGTCATTCAGCGCGGTCAGCGGCAGGCCCGGCACATGCGGATGCACCAGATCGGCGATTTCCGGCGTGGTCATGGCGATCACCGGGCTGTCGGGCGCGAACTCGGCCCGTTGGCGGTCATAGCCCAGCACGGCGGACAGCGCCGCCGCATCGGCCCCCATCGCCGCAAGCTCGCCGATCAGCCGGTCGGTCCAGCCGCCCCAGCTGGCGCGGAAGTCAAACAGCGTGCCGTCCTTGTCGAAGATCACCGCGTCGATCATGGCCCCTCCACCCTTCGGGCGCGATCATGGCGCGCGGCCGCGGAAAGGGCAATCAGGTCCAGTGCGGATCGCGCCCGCCCGGCAGCCCCGTCCGCGCCGCTCCCAGCGCTTCATAAGGCAGGCCCAGCGCATCGCAGCAGGCGATCACCCGTTCATCGCTTTCCAGACAATGGTCGATGACGGCGGCCAGAAACACCGGCTCGGCGGCAAGCCCGGCCAGCTCGCCCCGGCTGATTCCCGTGGCTTCCAGAAAGGCGCCGATGCGGTCGGGATCGCCCGCAAGCCAGCCCAGAACACGCAGCGCGAGAGTTTCAGCGGATTCCTGCCCGTACACGTTGTTTTCCTCACCGATCTTTTGCCCGAAACGCCCCTGCCGCCCTTCTGACAGGACTTCGGAAAGGAATTCTTAACCACTTCATCCGCAGACTGGAAACAGTTGGCGCAACGGATTGCGGGCAATGGCGGGCAAGATCCTCATACTGGACGATGTGGCGACAAATCGCATCGTCATGAAGGTCCGGCTGGCGGCGGCGGGTTACCACCCCGCAATGGCCGCCGATCCCGCCACGGCTGCGGCGCTGACCCGGGCCGAGGCGCCCGATCTGGCGCTGGTGGACCTGGGTCTGTCCGGCGCCGATGTGCTGGCGCTGATCGCGGGCTGGCGGGCCGATCCGGCCACCCGCCACCTGCCGGTGATCGCGCTGACGGCCAGCGCCGACCCCATGCTGCGCGCCCGCGCCTTCGATGCCGGAGCGGATGAGGTGCTGGTGAAGCCGGTCGATGACCAGACGCTGCTGGCGCTTATCCGCAGCGTCATGCGCCGCCGCAGCCTACGGGAGGCGTTTGCCTCGGCCGCCTCGGGCGGTCTGCCCCTTGCCGCCATGGCCGAACCCGCAACCGAATTCCAGCGCCCGGCCCGCGTGGCGCTGATCTGCGCGCGGCCCGAAACCGCGCTGCGGCTGCGCCGCGACCTGTCGGCGCGCGGCAACCTCAGCCCCGTCGCCCTGACGGCCGATGAGGCGCTGATGGATGACGGCCGGCGCGGCCCCCCGCCCGAAGCCTTCGTGATCGAGGCCGATCTGGCGATGGCCGGCGGCGGGCTGCGGCTGATGTCGGAACTGCAAAGCCGCCCCGCGACCCGCCACGCGGCCTTTGTCATGCTGCTGTCTGGCGCGACCGCGGTGGCCCCCGCCATGGCCTATGACCTTGGCGCGCATGATCTGATCACCGGCGAAACCCCGGCGGCGGAACTGGGGCTGCGGCTGGACCGCGTCATCGCCCGCAAACGCGCCGACGACCGGCTGCGCGCGCTGGTGCAGGACGGGCTGCGGCTGGCAGTGATCGACCCGCTGACCGGGCTGCACAACCGCCGCTATGCCGTGGCCCGGCTGGCCGCCATCGCCGAAGACGCCGCCCGGCGCAGCGGCACCTTTGCCGTGATGATCGTCGATCTTGACCGGTTCAAATCGGTGAACGACCGCTGGGGACACGCCGCCGGCGATGCCGTTCTGGTCGAGGTGGCGGCGCGGCTGGGCCACGCCCTGCGGCAGGGCGACCTACTGGCGCGGATCGGCGGAGAAGAGTTTCTGGCCGCCCTGCCCGGCACCGGGCTGGCCGAGGCGCGGGTGATCGCCGAACGCCTCTGCCATGTGATCAAGGAACAACCCGTCACCCTGCCCTGCGGCACGGCGATCGGGGTGACAGTCTCGGTCGGCCTGGCCATCGGCAGCGGGCACGAACTGCGCGAAACCGCTGAACGGGTGCGCGAAACCGTGGACCGGGCCGACCGCGCGCTGCTGGATGCGAAGTCGGCCGGGCGCAACAAGGTGACGATCAGCCTGACCGCTGCCTGAGGGGGCTGCGTTCAGTCGTCGCCTTCCTTGTGATCGTCGCCCTTCCTGTCACCCTCGCCGGGCCGGGCCGCCTCGCGCCGCAGCGATTTTTCCAGCCGGTCGGCAAAGGCCAGCCGCTCGGCCGGTTCCATGCCCAGCAGCAACCCGCGCAGCGCCTCCCCCCCCAGCGCCAGCTGCGCCTCAAGCCGGCCGCGCATCGTGGCCATGGCGGCATCCAGTGCCGCCGGATCGAAGGGGTCGGCCCGAAGCGCGGCCAGCAGCGTATCGGCATCGGCCCGCATCAGCCGCCGCGCCTCGCGCAGGTCGGGCGCCCGGTCCAGCAGCGCGCGCCGCAGCTCGCGGCGATCCTCGGGGCGCAGCGCCTCGGCGAAGGGGCCAAAGCTGAGGTCACGGTCGCGCGGCATCCGGCCGGGCGGCCCGTCGCGCAGGATCGCCCCGCCGACCAGCCCGGCGATCACGAGGTTCAGCGTGACCGACACCGCCAGCGCGATGCGCAGCCCGCGGG
>JACZKR010000042.1 GCA_014859945.1 Paracoccaceae bacterium
ACCAAGCCACCACAAAACCGTCCGCCAGACGCCATGACAGAGGCCAGCGCCTGACCCGGCGGGCGAGAAGCGCCTGCCGCGGGCAGGGCAGGCGCTGGCCGGCGGCCTTTGGGGCCACCGGCCGGCTGGGGGCACCCTTACCGCATGACCTCGGCAATGGCCTCGGCCACCGGGGCCGAAGACGCTCCCCTGCCAACCGCTCAGACGTGAAGGCGCAATAGCGCGGCCACCCCCGCCACCACCAGCGCCATGCCCAGAAGCTGGCGCTTCGTGCTGCGCTGGCCAAAGGCAAAGCGCTGCACCCCTTGGGCGAACAGCACATCCACCAGCCCCAGCGTGCGCACATTCACGGCCGAGGTCAGCGCGAAGCCGAAGAACCAGAATTGTGAGGCGAAGGCCCCCAGAAACCCCGCCACCAGCGACTGGCGCCACAGCCGGAAGGTCGCCCACAGCGCGGCGCGGTTCACGGCCAGCATCCACAGCACCATCAGCGCGCTTTGCACCGTCAGGCTGATCGCCAGCGCGGTGGCCGCCCGCAGCACAAAGCCATCGCCGGCAAGCCCGGTGATCCCGCCGCGAAAGCCGATGGCCGCCAGCGCGAACAGCGCGGCCGAGGCGATGCCTGTTGCCACCGGCCGCGCCTCGGATGACAGCAGGGCGGCGGGGCGCGGCGACAACAGCACCACCCCCAGCGTCGCCACCGCAATCGCGGCCAGCGCCGCCCAGCCCGGCGCCTCGCCCAGAACCACCCAGCCGGCCAGCGCCAGCACCACCGGCTCGGTTTTCAGCCAGGCCGTCACCGTGGCGAAACTGGCCGATTTCATCGTGACCAGCATCAGCGCCGTGGCCAGAATCTGCGCCACCGCCCCCAAGACCAGAAAACCCAGCGCATCCACCCCCGGCACCGGCGGCGGGCGGCCCTCCCACAGCACCACCGCCACAAGGAAGGCCAGCGCGAAGGGCAGCCCGAAGACAAAGCGCACCAGCGTGGCGCCCGTGGTGCCGATGCTGCGGGTCAGCCCGGCCTGCGCGGCATTGCGCCCGGTCTGGGCGGCGGCGGCGATCAGGACGGCGACAACCCAGAACACCGGCCCTAGCCCTGCCGCAACAGGCGGCCCAGCCGGGCGATGCCTTCGGCGATCATCGCCTCATCGGCGCAGGAAAACGACAGGCGCAGCGTGTTGCCGTTGCTGCCATCGGCAAAGAAGGCGCGGCCGGGCACGAAGGCCACCCGTTCCGACTTCAGCGACTTTGCCAGCAGTTCGGCCCCGTCGATGCCTTCGGGCAGGGTCAGCCAGACGAACATCCCGCCCTCAGGCCGGGTCCAGCTGACGCCCTCGGGCATCTCGCGCGCCAGCACCGCCAGCATGGCATCGCGCCGGGCACGGTAGGTGGCGCGCAGGGTGGCGACATGGGCGTCGAAATGCCGGCGCGCGACATGTTCGGTCACGATCTGGTTCGTCGTGGGCGAATGCAGGTCGGCCGCCTGTTTCATCAGAACAAGGCGCGAGATCACCGCCGCGTTGCCGCAGATCCAGCCCACCCGCAGCCCCGGCGCCAGCGATTTGGAGAACGACCCGCAGTAAAGCGTGCGGCAGTCCTCGATGCTGCCCTTGCGGGCAATCTCCAGCGCCAGGATAGGCGGAATGGCCGCGCCGTCATAGCGCAGGGTCTGATAGGCGGCATCCTCGGCCACGGCGATATCCAGATCGTCGGCCAGATCAATCACTGCCTCGCGCGCGGCAAGGTCCAGCGTCTCTCCCGTCGGGTTGGCGAAATCGACCGACAGATAGGCGAACTTTACCCGCCCCCCGGCGGCTTCGGCTGCCTCGGCAAAGCTGGCGGCGGGGCGGTTGCCCTTGGGGTCCAGCCGGTCATAGCGCGGCTCATAGGCGTTGAAGGCGCCCAGCGCGCCCAGATAGGTCGGCCAGCCCAGAAGCACGGTATCGCCGGGCGAAATCATCAGCTTGCCCAGATAATCCAGCGCCTGCTGGCTGCCAGAGGTGATCAGGATGTTCTGCGGCCCGCAGGAAATGCCCAGTTTGCCCATCTCGCCCGCGATCCAGTCGCGCAGGGGCAGATAGCCCTCGGACACCGAATATTGCAGCGCCGCCCCGGCGCGGTCGCCCGCCAAAGCCTCGGCAAAGGCGGTGCGGAACGCTTCGGCCGGGAACAGCGCGGGGTCGGGAATGCCGCCGGCGAATGAGATGATGTCAGGCTGATCCAGAAGCTTCAGAAGCTCGCGTATCTCCGACGCCTTCATCCGCGCCGCGCGCGTGGCCAGCACATTCGCCCAATCCATGACACCCTCCCGTCCCGTGGCCGGACCCTGATCCGGCGGGCGGGTTATGTCAATGACTGTGACCTAAAGTGATCGGGGCTCAGCCGCCCCGCACCGTGTCGATCATCAGCTGCACATGGGCCGGGTCGGCATCGGGGGTGATGCCGTGGCCGAGGTTGAAGATATGCGGCCCGCCGCGGAAGGCATCGACCACGCGGCGGGTGGCGTCAATCAGGTCCTGCCCGCCGGTCACCATGTGATGCGGCGCAAGGTTGCCCTGCACGCAGCCATCCTTCTGCACGTTCTCGGCCGCCCATTCCGGGCTGACCGAATTGTCCACCGCCACGCAATCGGCGCCGGTGGCGCGGGCAAAGCCCACATAGCCGGCCCCCGCCTCACGCGGAAAGGCGATCACCGGGATGGCGGGATGGCGGGCCTTCAGGGCGGCGATGATCTGCGCCGTGGGCTTCACCGCGAAATCGGTGAAATCATCGCCCTTCAGGCTGCCGGCCCAGCTGTCGAACAGCTTCACCACCTCGGCCCCCGCCGCGATCTGGGCGGAAAGGTATTCCACCGTCGCTTCGGTGATCCGGTCGATCAGCGCGGCAAAGGTGGCGCGGTCGGCCGCCTTCAGCGCATGGGCCGCGCCCTGATCCTTCGAGCCGCGCCCGGCGATCATGTAGGTGGCCACCGTCCAGGGCGCCCCGGCAAAGCCGATCAGCGTGGTTTCCTTCGGCAGTTCCCGGGCCAGAACCCGCACGGTTTCATAGATCGGCGCAAGCGTGTCGTGGATCGCCCCAGTGGGCTTCAGCGCCGCCACCTGCGCGGCCGTGGTGGTGGTTTCCATCCGCGGCCCCTCGCCGGTTTCAAACCACAGCTTCGGGCCCAGCGCCTGCGGCAGCAGAAGGATGTCGGCAAAAAGGATTGCCGCATCAAAGCCATAGCGGCGGATCGGCTGCAGCGTCACCTCGGCGGCCAGATCGGGATTGTAGCACAAGGACAGGAAATCCCCCGCGTGCGCCCGGGTGGCGCGGTATTCCGGCA
>JACZKR010000284.1 GCA_014859945.1 Paracoccaceae bacterium
AGCCGCCCTTGCCCAAAGCCGCCACCAGCCCCCGGCAGGCAGCATCCACATCGCCATGATCCACCGGCAGATGCGCCTTTGCCCAATCCTCCAGCCCCGCCGCCAGCACGCGGTGGTGGTCTTCGAAGAAGGGCCAGTCGAGAAAGCTCTGATCGCTCATTTCATCTGTCTCTAAATATCCCGGGGGTCCGGGGGCTGGCCCCCGGTTCCCCATCAGTCACCCGCGAAAACGGGTTTCTCTTTCGCTACAAAAGCCCGGTAGGCCCGCTCAAAGTCTTTGGTCTGCATGCAGATCGCCTGAGCCTGCGCCTCGGCCTCGATCGCCTGCTCCAGCCCCATGTTCCATTCCTGATTGAGCTGGGTCTTGGTGATGCCATGGGCGAAGACCGGGCCCGAGGCCAGACGGCGGGCCAGCGCCATCGCTTCGTCTTCCAACGCCTCCGCAGCGTGCAGCGCGTTCCAGAAGCCCCAGGCGTGGCCCTCTTCCGCGCCCATCACCCGGCCGGTGTAGAGCAGTTCCGCCGCCCGTCCCTGACCGATGATCCGGGGCAGCATGGCGCAGGCGCCCATGTCGCAGCCCGCCAACCCAACGCGGGTGAAGAGGAAAGCGCATTTCGCCGCGGGCGTCGCAAGCCGCAGGTCTGACGCCATGGCGATGATCGCGCCCGCCCCCACCGCCACGCCATCCACCGCCGCGATGATCGGTTTGCCGCAGGAAATCATCGCCTTGACCAGATCGCCCGTCATCCGGGTGAAGGCCAGCAGATCTTTCATCGGCAGCCCGATCAGCGGGCCGATGATGTCATGCACGTCGCCGCCCGAACAGAAATTGCCGCCGTTCGAGGCAAAGACCACCACATCGACATCTTCGGCATAGACCAGCGCGCGGAAGGTGTCGCGCAATTCGGCATAGCTGTCGAAGGTCAGCGGGTTCTTGCGGTCGGGCCGGTTCAGCCGCACCGTGGCGATGCGGTCCTTGACCTCCCACAGGAAATGTTCGGGCTTCAGCCCCGCCATCTTGGTCATGTCTTGCCCATCCGTTTCAGAATATCGGTCAGCGCGTCGAGGTCGGCTTCGGAAAGCCCGCCGAACAGCCGGTTCACCTCGGCCTCATGATCGGCGGCAAGGCCTTCGAACTGCGCCAGCCCTTCGGGGGTCAGCCCGACAAAGACCGTGCGGCGGTCGGTTTCCGAAGGCGTGCGGCGCACGAGGCCGTCTTTCTCAAGCCGGTCCACCACCGTGGTCGCATTGCCGTTCGACACCAAAAGCATCCGGCTGAGTTCGCTCATCGTCACGCCCTCGCGCCGGCGCCAGAGCGCGGCCAGCACATCGAACCGGGGCAGCGTGGTGTCGTGGTTGACGCGAAGGTATTCGCGCAGGCCCCCTTCGGCGGCGCGGGTCACGCCCAGAAGGCGGATCCACATCTTCAGCCGGCGCTTGGACAGGGAATTGCTCATGCTTCGCCCCCCGAGATGGTGATGGCCTGCCCGTTCACCCCGCCGGCGCCGTCGCTGCACAGCCAGAGCGCGGCCGAGGTGACCTCATCCGGCTGATAGAGGCGGTTCTGCGGGCTCATCGCCTCCAGCGCGGCGCGGGCCTGTTCGGGACTGCGGCCGGTTTTTTCGCTGATCACGCGGATGGATTGCGCGGTCAATTCGGTATCCAGAAACCCCGGGCAGATCGCGTTCACTGTCACCGGCCCGCGCGCGACCTCCAGCGCGAGTGACCGCACCATTCCCATCACCCCATGCTTGGCCGCCGCATAAGGCGCGACCCTGGCATAGCCCTTGATCCCGGCGGTGGAGGAAACCGCAATCAGCCGCCCCCAGCCCGGCATCTGCCGCAGCCCTTCGCGGAAGGTCAGGAAGACCCCGGTCAGGTTGACCGCCAGCATGGCGTTCCACTGCGCCAGCGTCGTCTTGCCGAAGGGTGCGGAATCGGCCTGCCCGGCATTGGCGACGACAATGTCCACCGGCCCGGCAGCGGCATAAAGCGCGGCCACCGAAGACTCAACCGTCACATCGCATGGCAGCGGGCGGATGGCGGGATGGCGGGCGGCGGTTTCCTGAAGCGCCTCAACCCGGCGGCCGCAGATCACCACTTCGGCGGCCCCCGCTTGCGCAAAGCCCAGCGCAAGGCTGGCCCCCGCGCCCGAGCCGCCGCCCGTCACCAATACCCGCCGCCCCGCGATTGTCATGCCCGGATCACCTCTGTCGCCTTTTCCCGCAGCCGCCGCGCCTGATCACGTCCTGCCAGATAGGGCAGCGGCCATTCGGCGCCACTGTCGCCCGATTGGATGGCCGCGTGCAATGTCCAGTAGGGATCGGCCAGATGCGGGCGGGCAAGGCAGACCAGATCGGCCCGGCCGGCCAGCAGGATCGAGTTCACCTGATCGGCCTCGGTGATGTTGCCCACGGCCATCGTGGCAAGACCGGCCTCATTGCGGATGCGGTCGCTGAACGGGGTCTGGAACATGCGGCCATAGACCGGCTTCGCTTCCGTGCTGGTCTGGCCGGCGGAAACGTCGATGATATCGGCGCCGGCGGCGGCGAACATCCGGGCGATTTCGACGGCTTCCGCAGGCGTCACGCCGTCGCTGCCCACCCAGTCATTCGCGCTGATCCGCACCGACATCGGCTTGCCCGCGGGCCAGACCGCCCGCATGGCGCGCAGCACTTCCAGCGGCCAGCGCATGCGGTTTTCCAGGCTGCCGCCGTATTCGTCGGTGCGGTGGTTCGACAGCGGGCTGATGAAGCCGGACACCAGATAGCCATGGGCCGCGTGCAGTTCGACCATGTCGAACCCGGCCCGGGCGGCCATTTCGGTGGCTGCCACGAATTCCGCCGTCACCGCCTCCATATCCGCCCGCGTCATTTCGCGCGGGGTGGCGTTCTTCGGCGACCACGGCAGGGCCGAAGGCGCGATGATCGCCCAGTTGCCGGATTTCAGGGGGGTGTCGCTGTCTTCCCAGCCGAGTTGAGTAGAGGCCTTGCGCCCGGCATGGCCGATCTGGCAGCAAAGTTTCGCCTCGGTCTCGGCATGGACGAAACCGACCAGCCGCTTCCACGCCGCCTCATGCTCCGGCGCGTAAAGGCCGGGGCAGCCGGGGGTGATGCGGCCCTGCGCCGAAACGCAGGTCATCTCGGTATAGACAAGGCCCGCGCCGCCCTTGGCGCGTTCGGCGTAATGCACGAAATGCCAGTCGGTCGGGCAGCCGTCGACCGCCTTGTATTGCGCCATGGGGCTGACCACGATGCGGTTCTTCAGGCCCATGTCGCGCAATTGGAAGGGCGCGAACATCGGGGTGCGGCCCGGCTGGCCGCCAGCCTGCTTCTGGAACCAATCCTCGGCGCTGCGCAGCCATTCCGGATCGCGCAGGCGCAGGTTTTCGTGGCTGATCCGCTGGCTGCGGGTCAGCAGCGAATAGGCGAACTGCTCGGGCGGAAGATCCAGATAGCGCTCGACCTCTTCGAACCACTCAAGGCTGTTGCGGGCGGCCGATTGCAGGCGCAGCACCTCGACCCGGCGCTCGTCCTGATAGCGCTGGAAGGCGGCCTGCATGTCGGGCTCGCTGTGCAGATATTCCGCCAATGCGATGGCCGAGTCGAAGGCCAGACGCGAACCGGAGCCGATCGAGAAATGCCCCGTCGCTGCCGCATCTCCCATCAGCACCACGTTTTCATGATACCATTTCTGGCAGATCACACGCGGGAACTGCATCCAGACCGCCGAGCCGCGCAGGTGGGCGGCGTTCGACATCAGATCATGCCCGCCCAGATGACGTTCAAAGATCTTGCGGCAGGTCTCGACGGTTTCCTCCTTGCTCATCGCCTCGAAACCCCATTTGTCCCAGGTCTCGGGCAGGGTTTCCACGATGAAGGTCGCGGTGTTGTCGTCGAACTGATAGACATGGGCCCAGACCCAGCCATGTTCGGTCTTCTCGAAGATGAAGGTGAAGGCGTCGTCAAACTTGGCATGGGTGCCCAGCCAGACGAACTTGCATTTGCGGATGTCGATATCGGGCTGGAAGACCTGAGTATATTCCTTGCGCACCAATGAGTTGATGCCGTCAGAGGCCACCACGAGGTCATAGTCCTTGCGGTAATCCTCGGCGGTGCGGAACTCGGTCTCGAACCGCAGGTCCACGCCCAGCTCACGCGCCCGGGCCTGCAAGAGGATCAGCATCTGCTTGCGCCCGATCCCGGCAAAACCGTGGCCGCCCGACACCGTGCGCACCCCGTCATGCACCACCGCGATGTCGTCCCAATAGGCGAAATGGCTGCGGATGGCGTCCGTGCTGACCGGGTCGTTCTTCTGCATCCGGCCCAGCGCGTCATCCGACAAGACCACGCCCCAGCCGAAGGTATCATTGGCGCGGTTGCGTTCCAGGACCGTGACCTGATGGGCCGGATCGCGCAGTTTCATCGAGATGGCGAAGTAAAGACCGGCGGGGCCACCGCCAAGGCAGAGAATCTTCATGGCAAGCTTCCTTGCAAGAGGGCGTCCAGCGCCGATGGTCACAGGCTGGCACTGCGGGGAAACAATTTCAAGCTTAAAATTTCTGACTTGAACATTCCGCATTCCGGGTCATGATGCAGTCATGGATCTGATCATCGAACATCTTGCGGGCTGGACGCGGCTGACGCTGAACCGGCCCGAGGCGAAAAACGCCCTGAATACCGCGCTTCTGGGCCGGATCGCGACCGAACTGAACGCGCTGGCCGGCGATCCGGCCTGCCGGGCCGTGGTGCTGACCGGGGCGGGCGGCGGCCAGCGGCTGATGG
>JACZKR010000285.1 GCA_014859945.1 Paracoccaceae bacterium
GCCCCCCTGCCCGAGCCCGGCTCCAACGCGAAACAGAAATCGCCCAAGCGCGAGAAGGCCACGAAACGCGGCTCGGTCTGCGGTGATCCGGCGATCCGGGGTGAGAAGCTGGCCCCCATCACCTCAAAGGTGAAGGGCTGCGGGGTCGAGGCGCCGGTGCGGGTGACCGAGATCGACGGCATCCGGCTGAGCCAGCCGATCACTGTGAACTGCGATACCGCCACCGCCCTGCGCCAATGGATCGACAAGGGCATGCGCCCGGCCTTCGGCAAGCGCCGGCAGGTGGTCGAACTGCACATTGCCGCGCATTACATCTGCCGCCCGCGCAACAACAAGAAGGGCGCCAAGATCAGCGAACACGGACGCGGCCGGGCGGTGGACATCGCCGGCTTCGCCTTTGCCGACGGCACAAGGTGGAGCGTGGCAGGCGACTACAACAAGGACATGCGCAAGGCCCACAAGGCGGCCTGCGGCATCTTCGGCACCACTCTGGGCCCCGGATCAGACGGCTATCACGAAGACCATCTGCATTTCGACACCGCCGATTACCGCAGCGGCCCCTACTGCCGCTAGCGCAGCCGGGGCGCGGGCCCAAGGGGCAGCGGACCCAGCGACATGTGCCCGGAACCTGCGCGCAGCGACAGGTCCAGCACCTCGGGGTCGGCGCCCGGTGCGATCAGGGCGGCAAGGCCGCGCTCCAGCGCCTGCGCCTGCCCCTCGGTGATCGCGCCCAGCGCCACCAGAACCGGCATCATCCGGCGCCAGCCCTGAATGCGGAAGGCAATCTCACCCTCGGCCAGACCGGCGGCATCGGGGCGCAGGGTGCCCCGGCCGCTGATCTGCAGGCCGCCCCAGTCCAGCCGCAGTTCCCGCAGGTCCAGTTCGGTCAGCTGCGGCCGGGTATCGCCGGCGTGACGGTCAATCGGCGCCGAGAAGCTGGCGAAGGCATCGAGGTTGGCCCGTTCGATGCGGCCAGGCAGGTCGCTGCCGATGATCCGGGCCAGAAAACCCGCATCGGGCACAAAGCCTTCCACCCGCAGACCCAGCCGGTGGGTATTGGCCAGCGTGGCATCCTCATCCGTGGCGGCCGCGACCTTGTCGGCCGCCACCTGCCAGCCGGCGGTCGAGGTCAGCCGCAGCTGGCCCACCTCGGCCCGCCAGCGGTTCAGCGCCAGCGCCGGGCCGGGATGCAGTTCAAGCGAGGCCATGATCCCCTCGCCTTCCACCGTCACCACCTGATCGGGCAGCTCGATCTTCTGGTCGGTGGGCAGCGCGGCAACCAGGTGCCAGGGCTTCCACGTCATCGAGAAGACCTGCGCAAAGGGCGTCCGCCAGCCGATGCCGCTGCCGGGATCGGCGAGATAAAGGTTCTCGGCCGTCACGTCGATGCGGTTCGGGAACCCCGCAACGGTCAGCGCCGATTTCTCGGCGATCATGCCGCCGGCTTCCTGCGCGGCGAACCAGTCTTCAACCGCGCCGTCAACCGCACGGCTGGCGGTGAACCAGTAACCGCCCCACAGGGCCGCGACGACAAGGGTGATCCAGATCAGCGCACGCATGGCAGGGCTTCCTTTCGCTTGCAGCGCTGATTACACCTCGGCACCCGGAAGAACCAGAAGGCGGCGCGCAGGATGTGGGTTTTCGGTTATGGCTCGCTGATCTGGCACCCGGGCTTTCCGGTGGCCGAGCGGCAGGTGGCGCGGCTGACCGGCTGGCACCGCAGCTTCTGCATGCGGTCCATCCACCATCGCGGCACGGTCACGGCGCCGGGGCTGGTGCTGGCGCTGGACGCGGCCGACGGCGCCAGTTGCGACGGCGTGGCCTTTCGGGTGGAGCCGGGCGCCGAAGCCGAAACCCTTGCCGGGCTGCGCGAGCGTGAGCTGATTTCCTCGGCCTATCTGGAGCGCACGCTGCCCGTCACCCTGTCGGGCGGCGGTCAGGTGCAGGCGCTGGCCTATGTGATCGACCCCGATCACGTCCAGTATTGCGGCGGGCTGGCGCTGGAGGAACAGGCGCAGATCATCGCCCTGGCGACGGGGGGCCGGGGCCCGAACCGGGATTACCTGTTCTCGACCGCTAGCCATCTGGCCGATCTGGGCATCGCCGACGCCGATCTGGAGTGGCTGGCCGCCCGCGTGCGTGCCTTGACGACCCCGTGACCGCCCTGCGTCAGGGTTTCGCTTGGCAGATTCCCCCCGCCTGTTATGTTCTGGGCCGAGCAGCAAAGGTCGGGCAAACCGATGGACAGAACCTCCGCCTCGGACAGCATCCGTTTCAGCCGGCCGGTCCGGCAGATTTTCAGCATGCTTCTGGTCTGCGTTCTGGTGGTCAGCGGGGCCTGGCTGATCCATGACACGGTCATCGGCATCATCCGCACCAACGGTTTTCTGAACCTGTTCATCACCGGGGTTTTCGTTCTGGGGGTGATCACCTGTTTCTGGCAGGTCTTCATCCTGATGCAGTCGGTGACATGGATCGAACGCTTCGTCCGCCATGACCCGACGGCCGACGAATCCACCGCGCCGACGCTTCTGGCGCCGCTGGCCGCGCTTCTGAAATCGCGCGGCGCGCGGATGCAGATTTCCGCCTCATCCTCGCGCTCGATCCTGGAATCGGTGGCGACGCGGATCGACGAGGCGCGCGACATCACGCGCTATCTTGCGAACCTTCTGGTGTTCCTTGGGCTTCTGGGCACCTTCTTCGGGCTGGCGACGACGGTTCCGGCGGTGGTCGAAACCATCCGCAGCCTTGCGCCGCAGGAAGGCGAAAGCGGCCTTCAGGTGTTCGAAAAGCTGATGGGCGGGCTGGAAAGTCAGCTGGGCGGCATGGGCACGGCGTTTTCGTCGTCGCTTCTGGGTCTGGCCGGGTCGCTGGTCGTGGGGCTCTTGGAGCTTTTCGCCGGCCACGGCCAGAACCGCTTTTATCGTGAGCTTGAGGAATGGCTGTCCTCGATCACCCGGCTGGGCTTTGCCGGGCCGGAAAGTGATGGCGGCGAGGCCGGGCCGGTTTCCGCCGTGCTGGACCATCTGGCCGCGCAGGTCGAGGTGCTGCAGACCCTGATCGCCCAGTCCGAGGCCAACCGCGCCGCGACCGATCAGGGCCTGTCGCAACTGACGGCGGCGATCAACAAGCTGGCGCGGATGGCGACGGTGGAACAGGGACAGGTGGCCACCATGGCCGGTCTGGCCGAGGCGCAGACCGAAACCCTGACGCGCATTGCCGAAGGGCAGGAAAACCTTGTCGCCGCGCTGACCTGCGAAGACAGCCGGCAGGCGGGCGATGCCGAAAGCCGGATGCGCCTGCGGTCGATCGACGTGGGCCTTCTGCGCGTGCTTGAGGAAATGGCCGCCGGCCGGCAAGAGGCGCTGGCCGATCTGCGCACCGATCTTGCGGCGCTGACGGCCGCGGTCCGCCAGCTGTCGCGCGGGCGATAGCCATGGGCCTTTCCCGCCGCCGCGACAGCTCTCTCATCTGGCCCGGCTTCGTCGATGCGGTGACGACGCTGCTGATGGTGCTGATGTTCGTCCTGACCATCTTCACCGTCATGCAGTCGGTCCTGCGCGACACGATCACCAGCCAGTCGAACGAGTTGGACGAGTTGAACGCCACCGTCGCCCAGCTGGCCGAGGCGCTGGGGCTGGAACGCGCGCGGGCCGAGGGGCTGGAAAGTCAGGTCGGCACGCTCAGCGCCAGTCTGGCCGCCGCGCAGGCCGAAGGCGACCGGCAGGCCGCGCTGGTGGCCAGCCTGACCGGGCAGTTGCAGTCCGCCGAAGGCGCGCTGGCCGAGGCGCAGGGCCGCATCGCCAGCTTTGAGGCGCAGGTGGCCAGCCTTCTGGCCGAACGCGACGCTGCCCGGGGCGAGGTGGCCAGCCTGACGGCTTCGGTCGAAGACCTGAAGGCGGCCCAGACCCGGCTGATCACTGAAAAAGAGGCGCTGGATCTGGCGCTGGCCAAGGCCCGGGATGAAATCGACAAGGGCACCGAAGAGGCCCGCCTTGCCGCCGCCCGGCGCGAGGCGCTTGAGGCGCTGATCGCCGATCTGCGCGCCAAGGGTCAGGCCGACAAGGCCGCGCTGGACGCGGCTCAGGCCCGTCTGACCGAGGAAGAGGCCGCCCGTCTGGCCGATGCCGCCGCGCTGGAGGCCCTGCGGCAAAAGCTGCAATCGGCCGATAC
>JACZKR010000286.1 GCA_014859945.1 Paracoccaceae bacterium
GGTGCAGGGGCAGGGGCAGGGGCCGGCGCGGCATCGCTGCGGCGGATGCGGATCACCCGCGCGCGGGCCCGCTGCAGCCGTTCAGAGGTGGGCGAGGCCGCCGGGGCGGGCGCCGCTTCGGCCACATCGTCTGCATCGGTCAGATCGGCCAGGGCCGCAGCGGCGCTGGCCATGTCTTCCGCCTCGTCCATATAGGACGGCGCGGGGGCCTCCGCCTCACCTGTCAGAGCGGCGCGCAGGTCTTCGTCTTCTGCTTCCAGTTCGGCGTCGGACAGATTTTCGGCAAGCAGGTCGTCGTCCGCCAATTCATCGGCCAGCAGGTCGTCGTCCGAAGGTTCCTCATCAGACTGCTCGACATCGGCCAGCATCTCATCGTCAAGGTCTTCGGTGTCATCCGCGGCCGGTGCATCGGCGTTCAGGTCATCGGCCAGCGCGGCCAGAAGCCCCTCATCCTCATCTTCATAGCTGTCGTCGCCGGCGGTTTCGGGCAGTAGGTCTTCGGCGGCTTCCGCATCCAGATCCTCCGTGGCCGGCGCGTCTTCGGGCAGCGGATCGGCCATGGCGGCAATCAGCGCCTCGGCATCGACTTCGGCGAAATCCGATTCGGGCGCAGGGGCCTCGGGTTCGGCCGGGGCGTCGACGTTCAGCGATGCCAGCAGTTCCTCGGCATCAGCCTCGGCTTCGTCCAGCACCACCTCTTCGGCAAGTTCGACATCGGCGACCGCAGGCGCGGCGTCTTCGGCCAGCAGGTCTTCGACGGCGGAAAGGTCATCCTCGTCCGTGAGATCTTCGGCCCCGTCCAGCAGGGCGGCGGCGGGCAGGGGCGATTCTGCGGTCTCATCCTCTTCCGCGGCTTCATCGGCCAGACCGGCTTCGGGAAATGCGGCAGAAACCGGCGCGGCTTCATCCAGCGCGCTGAACGAATCGAATTGCGGCAGGGCGGCCGCCACGTCGGGCAGGTCTTCCTCCCATTCGGGTGCAGCAACGGGGGCGGCAACAGCCGCCGGAGCAACCGCCCCGGCGCGCAGCCGGCGCAGCCGTTCGGCGGCACTTTCAACGGCGGCGGGCGCGGCATCCAAAGCTGGCGCGGGGGCCGCAACCGGGGCGGCGGGAACCGGCGCCGCAACCGGCGCATCCTCGGCCCCGGCACGCAGAATCACGCCGTTTTCCTGAATTTTCGCCTCAACCCGGCGCTGAACCTCACGCTCGGCGATGCGGTGCAGCATGGCGGCATCGGGCGTCGGAGGCTCGGCCCCGAAGTAGCGGTCCTCTGCCGCAAGGTCACGGAAGTATTCCGCGATCGCCTTCATCGTGTTGAAAGGGTCGTCGAACCCCTCAAGCGTACACGAGAAGGTCCCGTAGGAAACGGTGAGTATCTTGCTGGCACCGATCATCGGATACTTGTCCCTTTTACAGTCACGCCCCGAACCTGCCGCCCTTCCTGTTCGAATCCATGGACAGACCGGGGTAATTTGAAGGATTGATTGTGGCCCCGGAACTGGCTCTTTGCCGCAATTGGAACAACAGTATCGGCATGAACAGCCCGATTGTCGAATCCCGCCATGGCGTGACACTGGCCGGCGGCGCCCCTTTCGGCGCCGGCCTTCTGGCGCTTGCCACCCGCCATGCCCCGGAAATCATTGCCGCCGACAGCGGGGCCGACCGCCTGCTGCGGCTGGGGGCCGAACCCCGCGCCGTCTTTGGTGACATGGACTCGATTACGGCAGAGGCCCGCCGGCGTCTGGCAGGCCGACTGTTTCCGATCCCCGAACAGGAGACGACCGACTTCGACAAGGCGCTGCGCCATATCGCGGCGCCCTTCGTGCTGGCCGTGGGGTTTCAGGGCGCGCGGCTGGACCATGGGCTGGCGGTGCTGAACACGCTGACACGCTATCCCGACCGCCGGGTTCTGGTGCTGGGGCGGCAGGATCTGGCCTTCCTCGCCCCGCCCCGGATGCGGCTGAGCCTGCGGCGCGGCACACGGCTGTCGCTCTTCCCCATGGCGCCGGTCCGGGGGGAAAGCACCGGCCTGCGCTGGCCCATCGCCGGGCTCGACTTCGCACCCGACGGCCGCATCGGCACCTCGAACGAGGTCAGCGCGCCCGAGGTGCATCTGTCCTTCGACCGCCCGACGATGCTGGTGATCCTGCCGGTCAGACAGCTTCCGGCAGTTCTGAAATCGCTTTCGCTGCCGTCGCCCGTTCCCGGTGGATGACGTAAAGCCCCGAGGCCACGATGATCGCGATGCCCGCCCAGGTCAGCGCATTGGGGAAATCGCCGAAAATCCAGTAGCCGATGGCAACCGCCGTCACGATCTCCAGGTAATGGATCGGGGCAAGGGTTGAGGCCGGGGCATATTTCAGCGCCAGCGTCATGCACATGTGGCTGGCCGCCGCCCAGAAGCCCACGCCGAAGAGCCACAGCCAGAAGATGCCCTCGGGCATCACCGGGTCAAGCGTCGCAATGCCCGAGCCGTCGAACAGCACCATCGCCGGCACGCAGATCGCCGCCCCGAAGATCGAGGTGTGCAGCTGCTGCATCACCGGATGGATGCGGGAAGAGATCGCCCGCGTCACCAGCATGTAGGCGGCAAAGGCAAAGGCCGAGATCAGAGGATAAAGCGCCACCAGCCCGAAAGCCGCGATCGAGGGCTGGATGACCAGCATCGAGCCGCAGAAGCCCACGACCGAAGCGATGATCCGCCGCGGCCCGATATGGTCGCCAAAGATCAGATGGCCCAGAACCAGCAGGATGAACGGCTCGACAAAGACGATGGCCAGCGCATCGGCAATCGGCATCACCTGCACCCCGGCCACGAAACCATAGGTCGAGGCGATCAGGAACACCGCCCTCAGCGCCACCAGCGCCAGAACCCGCCGCGGCGCCCCCCAGTGCAGCCCCATGACCCAGGCCACCGGCACCATCAGCACCCCCTGCACCACAAAGCGCGCGGCGGTGATCTGACCCACGGGGATGGCGGCGGTGGCCAGTTTCGAGGCGGCATCAAGAAGCGGCGCCAGGACGCAGAAGGCCAGCATCAGGGCGATGCCAAGGGGAATGCGGTCGCTGTTCATCCCGCCTGACTAGCGGCTGCGCCGGCCCGCCGCTTGCCCAAAAGCGACGCTTCGGGGGCGGCCCTCGGGGGGCATCGAGCCCCCGCTCGGC
>JACZKR010000287.1 GCA_014859945.1 Paracoccaceae bacterium
GCGCCGCGGCGGCGCCGTGCTGCGCACCTATGACCGCGCGGGGCGGCACTGTGACATCGCCGCCCCCGCGATGCCCGCCCGCCGGTTCTGACCCGGCGAAATTGCCTCAAATCCCGCGCATCTGTGCCGGGGCGGTTAGGAAAGCCTTAGAACCTTCGCCCTTCAATCAGCCTTGCATCCCATGACGGGGTGGCGCCGCGGGATGGCCCCCGCCGCACCGGCTGAACGGCCAATCCGCCTGCCAAGGCAGGCCCAACCCGCCGCGCGCAAAGCGCCGGCCGAATGCAGAGGTACAGGACATGTCGTCCATTCTGACCAACACCAGTGCGATGGTGGCCCTTCAGACGATGAAGAGCATCAATTCCAACCTGAACAAGACCCAGGCCGAGATTTCCACCGGCAAATCCGTGGCCACCGCCCGCGACAACTCGGCCGTCTGGGCCATCGCCAAGACGATGGAATCCGACGTGAAGGGCTTCAAGGGCATTTCCGACAGCCTTGCGCTGGGCTCGTCGACGATCGAGGTGGCGCGGCAGGCATCGGAAACCGTCACCGACCTTCTGACCGAGATCAAGGGCAAGATCGTCGCCGCGCAGGAAGACAACGTCGACCGCGGCAAGATCCAGACCGATATCGAGGCGCTGCGCGACCAGATCAACTCGGTCGTGGGGGCGGCGCAGTACAACGGGCTGAACCTTGTGGACGGCACGCAATCGACGGTGGATATCCTTGCCTCGCTGGACCGCGATTCGACCGGGGTCAGCGCCTCGTCGATCACGGTGACGGCGCAGGACCTGTCGACCGGCGGCTATGTGGCCAATGATGTCTTCGCCTCGTCCACCGGCGGCACGATCTCGACCGATGCCGATACTTTCGTGCTGACGCTGGATCAGGGCGGCGGCACCGACGATATCGAGTTCCAGGACGGCACCAACGCCTGGGCCGCCGGCGACAAGATCACCATGCGGATCGGCGACAAGACGGCATCCTACACCGTCAGCGCCGATGACGTGGACAGCGGCGCGAACGCGATCCCTGACCTGATCGCGGTCGGGCTGAAGAACTCGATCGACGCGCTGGGGATCGAGGGGCTGACGGTGGACTACGATTCCGGCTCTCCCGGGACGCTGGCCTTCACCAATGACGGCACGCAGGACCTTTCGGTTTCGGGCCAGTACCGCAACGCGGGGTCGGGCGGGCTGGGCGCCCTGTCGACCATCGACGTCTCGACGGCTTCGGGGGCCGCGACCGCGCTCGCCAATATCGAGGACATGGAGCAGACCGCCATCGACGCGGCCGCGTCCTTTGGTTCGGCGCAGACGCGGATCGACACGCAGGCCAATTTCGTCGGCAAGCTGACGGATGCGCTGAAGGCCGGGATCGGCAGCATGGTTGACGCCGACATGGAGGAAACCTCGGCCCGGCTGCAGGCGCTGCAGGTGCAGCAGCAACTGGCGACGCAGTCGCTGTCGATTGCCAACCAGGCGCCGCAGAACATCCTGTCGCTGTTCCGCTGACGACCGGAGGGCGGGGGTAACCCCCCGCCCTTTCCCTGACCCTCACCCCCGCAGGAGAATGCTCCGTGTCAGCCCCCCTTGCCGCGGCCCGTGCCGCCTATTCGCGCCCCGAGGCGCCCGCCCGCACGCCGCGGGCCGTTGAATATGACCTGATCGCCCGGGCCACCGCCCGCCTTTCCGATGCCTGGCGCCGGCGCGAGACCGACCTGCGCGGCCTGTTGTCGGCCGTCGATGACAACCTGCGCATATGGGCGACGCTGGCCGTCACCGTGGCCGATCCGGCCAATGCGCTGCCGGCGCCGCTGCGGGCGCAGCTGTTCTACCTCTACGAATTCACCGCCCAGCACAGCCGCGCGCTGCGGCAGGGCAAGGCCAGCGCCGAGGTGCTGATCGACATCAACACCGCCGTGCTGCGGGGCCTGCGCGGCGAAGGCGGTGCAGCATGACCGGGCTGGTTCTGAAACTCGGCCCGCATGAACGGGTGCTGATCAACGGCGCGGTGATCGAGAACGGCGACAAGCGGTCACGGCTGGCGGTGATGACGCCGCGCGCCAACATCCTGCGGCTGCGCGACGCGATCCACCCCGAAGAGGTGAATACCCCCGTGCGCCGCGTCTGCTACATCGCGCAGCTGGTGCTGTCGGGCGATGCCGACGCGGCCGAGGCGCGGATGCAGCTTTTGCGCGGCATCGAACAGCTGAGCCAGGTCCTGACCGATGCCGACAGTCGCGCCCTGCTGACCCAGGCCACCGCAGGCGTGCTCGAGGATCAGCATTACCAGACGCTGAAGGCGCTGCGGGCACTGTTGCCGCGTGAGGAACGGCTGATGGCCGCGCGCCGGGCATGAGCTTTGCGCCCGCCCTGCCGCTGACGGGCTATGCCGGCTGGGCGCTTTTGAAGCGCACCATGCCGGCCCAAAGCGCGGCCTGGGCGGCGCAGCCGGTGGTGCGCAGCGATGAGGCTTATTTCCGCGAAAAGATCGGTGCGGTCAGCACGGCCGAACAGCTGGTCGCCGACCGCCGCCTGCTGAAGGTGGCGCTGGGCGCCTTTGGTCTGGGGGATGAGATCAACAACCGCTATTTCATCCGCAAGGTGCTGGAGGACGGCACGCTGAAGACCGGCGCGCTGGCCAACAAGCTGGCCGACAAGACCTGGGCGAAGTTCTCGGCCGCCTTCGGTTTCGGCGATTACTCGACGCCGCGCACCAAGCTTTCGGATTTCCCCGACAAGATCCTGGCCGCCTACCGGACCCGGGGCTTCGAAGAAGCCGTCGGAGAGCAGCGCGAAGAGATGCGGCTGGCGCTGAACGCCGAACGTGAACTGGCGGAACTGGCGCGCAAACCCTCATCCGCCACGACCAAGTGGTACACGATTCTGGGCGACGCGCCGATGCGCAAGGTGTTCGAAACCGCGCTGGGCCTGCCCTCCGGCTTTGGCCGGCTGGACATCGACCAGCAGCTTGGGGTGATCCGGGCGAAGTCGCAGGATCAGCTGGGCGTGGCCGACCCTTCCGGCTTTCAGGACCCGGCCGCGATGGACAAGCTGGTGCGCCGATTCCTGATCCGCGCCGAGGTGGCGGAAGGGGCGCGGTTGACCGGGCCGGCGCAGACCGCGTTGACCCTTCTGCGCGGCTACTGACCCTGGCCCTGGGTGCCGCGGCTGGCCAGAATCGCGCCAAGCCGGGCAAAGCTGGAAGCCACCCCGCCCGCCGGCGCGTCCTCACCCAGAAATCCGTCGAGGGCGGGCCATATCTGGATCGCGCGGTCCACCACCGGATCGGAGCCGCGGGTGTAAAGCCCGGCCTGGATCATCAGTTCGGCCCGGTCCCAGGCGCCCAACAGGCGGCGCGCCTCACCGATCAGAGCGTTCTCGGCCTCATCGGCGGCATCGGGCAGGCTGCGCGAGACGCTGCGCAGCAGGTCGATCGCCGGAAAGCGCCCGCGCTCGGCAATCTTGCGGTCCATCACCACATGGCCGTCCAGCACCCCGCGCAGGATGTCGGCCACCGGTTCCTCCATGTCGGACCCCGCGACCAGCACCGAAAAGACCGCCGTGATGTCGCCCGCACCTTCCGGCCCCGGGCCGGCGCGTTCGGCCAGACCCATGATCGCCTGATTGAGCGAGGGCGGATAGCCGCGCAGCGCCGCCGGCTCGCCCGCCGCCAGCGCCACCTCGCGGTGGGCCTCGGCAAAGCGGGTGACCGAATCGGCCAGAAGCAGCACATGCGCGCCAAGGTCACGGAAATGCTCGGCCACCGCCATCGCGGCCCAGGCGCAGCGCCGCCGGGTCAGCGCCGACTGGTCCGAGGTTGCGGTGACGACGACCGCCCGCGTCATGCCTGCCGGACCCAGCACCTTCTCGGTGAAGTCGCGCAGCTCGCGCCCCCGCTCACCGATCAGGGCGATGACGACGATATCGGCCTGAACCCCGCGCGCGAACTTGGCCAGAAGCGAGGATTTGCCGACGCCCGAACCGGCAAACAGGCCGATGCGCTGCCCCCGCACCAGCGGCAGAAGCGTGTCGAAAACCGCAACTCCGGTCGAAAGACGCACACCCAGACGGCGGCGGCGGGCGGCGGGCGGCGCCTCGGCCCGAAGCGGCCGCTCGATCCGCCCGCGCATCAGCGGCCTTCCGTCCAGCGGATTGCCATAGGGATCGACGATGCGGCCGATCCAGCTTTCATCGGGCGCGATGCCGGCGGCACCGCAAAGTTCAACCCGGTCACCGATGGCCAGCCCGTCGGGTGCGCCGTCGGTCAGCACCGCGGCGCCCTCGGCGGAAAGGCCCAGCACCTCGCCCCCCAGCGCGCCGATCTGCACCCGGTCGCCCTGCGCCGCAAGACCGCCCAGCCCGGCCACCCGCAGCGTGCCGCCCTGAATGGCGGTGATGCGGCCCAGCCGGGCCACAGGTTCAACCCGCGCGACGGCGGCCGTCAGCGGCGCAAGGATATCGGACATCGCATTCCCTTTTTGTTCACTGCTTACCCTTTCTAAAGGAATCACTCTTAAGCCTTGGTGAAGCAGGTCGCGGGAGAAGCCCCGATGTTCGAGAAACTGGAAATCACCGCCATGGCGCAGGCCATGGCCGCCCATGCCGGGGACCGGATGGGCCTTGTCGCCCGGAACGTGGCGCATGCGGACACGCCCGGCTACCGGGCGCTTGACCTGCCGAGTTTTGATGAGGTGTACCGCGCCGAGGAGGGCGGAATGCGTGCCACCCGCCCGGGCCATCTGGGCGAAGGGTTCACCCGCGCGGCCGAGGCCTTTGCCGTCCGGTCGGGCGCCGCGCCGAACGGCAACACCGTCTCGCTTGAGGGCGAGATGCTGAAGGCCGCCGAAATCCGGCAAGAGCAGGACATGGCGCTGGCGATCTACCGCAGCGCCTCGGGCATCCTGCGTTCGTCGCTGGGGCGGGGGTAAGCGGCGATGTCCGATCTGATCCAGTCTCTCGCCTATGCCTCATCGGGGATGGAGGCGCAGGCCGCCCGCCTGCGCCATGTCTCGGAAAACATCGCCAATGCCGACACGCCCGGCTACCACCGCAAGCTGGTGGCCTTCCGCGACATGGTGGACAGCGGCCGGGTTGAGGCCGGGCCGGTGGAACTGGACCAGACGCCGCTGCCGGTGATCTTTGATCCGGGCCATCCGATGGCGGATGCCACAGGGCATTATCAGGGCTCGAACGTCGATCTTGTGGTCGAGATCGCCGACGCCCGCGAAGCCAGCCGCAGTTATGAGGCGAACCTGAAGATCTTCGATCAGGCCCGCCAGATGACCCGCAACCTGCTGGACCTTCTGAAGCGATAGGAGCGCGCGATGGACGTCAGAACCTCCTTTGCCACCCAGGGCTATGCCCAGGCCCGCAGCGCCGCGGCCCCCCAGCCGGGCAGCGCGGAAACCGGCTTTGCCCGGCTGGCCGGCAGCTTTGCCGAAACGCTGGCGCGGGGCGAAGAAACCGCCAAGGCCGCGATGACCGGCGGCGCCGACCCCCACGCGCTGGTGCAGGCGCTGGCCGACAGCCAGCTTGCCGTCGAAACCGTGGCGACGGTGCGCGACAAGGTGGTCGAGGCCTATCAGGAAATCCTGAGGATGCCGGTATGACACCTGAGATTTTCCATGATGTCTTGCGCGAAGGGCTTTGGGCCGCCGTGCTGATCTCGGCCCCGATGCTCGCCGTGGCGCTGGTGGCCGGGGTGATCGTCGGGCTTTTCCAAGCGCTGACCTCGGTCCAGGAAATGACGCTGACCTTCGTGCCCAAGGTGGGGGCAATGATCGCAGTCTTCTGGGTCTCGATGAGCTTCATGACCGCCACTCTGGTCACCTTCTTCACCGGCCGCATCGTGCCGCTGATCGCCGGGGGCGGCTGATGGACAGCGCCGGTTATGTCACGCTGACCCGCCAGTCGGGCCTGATGCGCGAGATGCAGGAGGTGGCGAACAACATCGCCAATATCTCGACCACCGGCTTCCGGCGGGAAGGCGTGATCTTTGCCGAACATGTGGTGGCGGTGCCCGAAGGGCCGTCGCTTTCGATGGCCAGCGCCTCGGCCCGCAATATCGACCTGCGGCAGGGCGACCTGAGTGAAACCGGCGGCGCCTTTGATTTCGCCATCCGCGGCGAGGGGTTCTTTCTGGTGGAAGACGCCGCCGGTCAGCATCTGACCCGCGCCGGCAGTTTCACCCCCGGACCGACCGGCGAGTTGCTGACGGCCGATGGCGCGCGGCTGCTGGATGAAGGCGGGGCGCCGGTGGTGGTGCCGCCGGGCGCCGATGTGATGCTGGCGCAGGACGGCACGCTTTCGGCCGCCGGCGTGCCGGTGGCGCGGCTGGGCCTGTGGCAGCCGGTCGATGCGACGAAGCTGCGCCACCTTTCGGGCACGGTCTTTGACGCGGGTGAGGTAGAGCCCGCCGCGCCGGGGGCGGTGCTGCTGCAGGGCCATCTGGAAGACAGCAACGTCACCCCCGTCTCGGAAGTGGCGCGGATGATCGCGGTGCAGCGCGCCTATGAACTGGGCCAGGGCTTTCTGGACCGTGAGGATCAGCGGATGCGCGGCGTGATCGAGACTTTGGGAAGGTAGAACCATGAAGGCCCTTCAGATTGCCGCCTCGGGCATGACCGCGCAGCAGACGCGGGTCGATGTGATCTCGAACAACCTCGCGAACATGTCGACCACCGGCTACAACGCCCGCCGCGCCGATTTCGCCGATCTGGCCTATGAACAGATCGCGCGGCCCGGCACGGTGACGGCGGCCGACGGCTCGGTCCTGCCGACCGGCATCCAGATGGGGATGGGGGTCCGCACCGCCTCGGTCTCGGTGGTGCTGGCGCAGGGCACGCCGATGCAGACCGGCGGCGATCTGGACGTGGCGATCGAGGGGCGGGGGTATCTTGAGGTCACCCTGCCCTCAGGCAGCGCCGCCTATACCCGCGACGGGGCGCTGAAACGCTCGGCCGACGGGCTGATCGTGACGGCGGACGGCTTTCAGGTGGCCCCCGGCATCACCATTCCGAACGATGCGCGGTCGATTTCGGTCAATGCCAATGGAGAGGTTTACGCCTTCTTCGCCGATCAGGTCGATCCGCAGCTTCTGGGGCAATTGTCGCTCAGCACCTTCGCCAATGAAAAGGGGCTTGAGGCCATCGGCTCGAACCTGTTCGTCGAAAGTCCGGCTTCGGGCGGGCCGGTCACCGGGGTTCCGGGGACCGATGGCCTGGGCCTGCTGCGGCAGGGCTATCTTGAGGAAAGCACCGTCGATGCGGTGCGCGAGGTGACCGAGCTGATCAAGGCGCAGCGCGGGTATGAGATGAACGCCAAGGTCATCACTGCCGCCGACCAGATGCTGTCGGCCACCACGGGCCTGCGCTGATGTGGCGTATCCTTTTGATATTCCTTCCCCTTCCGGCTCTGGCCGATGCGGTGGTCGCCACCCGCTCCATCCGCCCGCAGATGGTGATCACCGCCGAGGATGTGACGCTGGTCGCCGCCGAGATTCCCGGCGCGCTGAACGACATGGCCGAGGCCATCGGGCAAGAGGCCGCCGTGGCCATCTATCCCGGCCGGCCGGTCCTGGCCGCCAGCCTCCGCCGCGCCGCGCTGGTTGAGCGCAACCAGATCGTCCGGCTGGTCTACCAGACCGGCGCGCTGGCCATCGCCACCGAGGGGCGGGCGCTGGGCCGGGGCGGCGCCGGCGAGATGGTCGAAGTGATGAACCTGTCATCGCACAACAAGGTAACCGGCCTGATTGGCGCCGATGGCGCGGTGATCGTCGGACAAGTCCCCGGTGAGGTCAGATGAAGAAGATTGTCCTGATTGCCCTTTGCCTTGCCGCCTGCGGCCGGCTGGAACAGGTGGGCCGCGCGCCCGAGTTTTCGCCCTTGGAGGGCAGCTATCAGCACCACGCGATGTATTCCTCGCCCATGCCCGAGGATCTGGGCAACGGCGGCCCGGGCGCGCAATCGTCGCTCTGGGATGCCGGCCAGGCCTCGCTTCTGGGCGATCAGCGTGCGGCGCGGCGCGGCGACATCCTGACCGTGGTGATCGAGATCGACGAGGGGGCCGAGATTTCCAACTCGACCGACCGCAGCCGCTCGGGCACCGAGAAGATGGGCATGGGCTCGCTTTTCGGCATTCCGCAGCGGATCGACGCCGAGATGCCCGAGGGCGCCAGCATGGCCGAGGCCGTCGATACCGGGGCCAAGTCGTCTTACGCGGGTGAGGGCAATGTCTCGCGCAATGAAAAGCTGACGCTGCGGGTTGCGGCAACGGTGGTCGAGGAGCTGCCGAACGGCGTCTTGCGGATCGAGGGCCAGCAGGAGGTGCGGGTGAACTTCGAACTGCGCGAACTGATCGTCACCGGCTACGTCCGCCCCGCCGATATCTCGCGCCAGAATGAGATCACTTATGACAAGATCGCCGGCGCGCGGATTTCCTATGGCGGGCGCGGGCAGATCACCGATGTCCAGCAACCGCGCTATGGCCAGCAGGTGGCCGATATCGTCCTGCCGTTCTGACCGCCATGATCCGCAAGCTGATCCCCGTTCTTCTTGCCCTTCTCGGCCTTGGTGCCGGGGTGGGGGCCGGTTTCGCCCTGCGCCCGGCCGGGGATGCGCCACCGGCCGAGGGTCATGGCGAAGAGGCCGCCGCCGATGCCCATGCGCCCGAAGGCCACGGGGCCGAGGCGCCCGCCGAAGCCGGCCACGATGCCGGGGCGGAAGAGGGGGCGCCGGAATATGTCAAGCTGAACAACCAGTTCGTCGTTCCGGTGCTTGAGGGCGGGCGAGTCGTCTCGATGGTCATCCTGTCGCTGAACCTTGAGGTCGGAACCGGCCAGTCCGAGGCGATCTACGCCCGCGAACCGAAGCTGCGCGACGCTTTCCTGCAGGTGCTGTTCGATCATGCCAATGCCGGCGGCTTCCGCGGATCGTTCACCGACGGATCGAACCTGGTGATCCTGCGCCGCGCGCTTCTGGAAAAGGCCCGCACGGTCGCCGGAGAGGCGGTGCTGGACGTGCTGATCAGCGACATCGCGCGCCAGGACGCCTGAGCGCCCTCAGCGGCGCGGCTTTCCGGCTTTCCCGACAAGTCCCGCCAGCGCCTGACGCCGCCCGAAGGCCGTGCGGGCAGCATCGGTCGCCTCGGCCAGTTCGGCGGTCTGCCGGGCCAGCACCCGGTTGATCTCGGCCCGCCGCGCATCGGCCCAGCGCTGATAGTTCAGCGCCGCGAGTTCGCCCGCCGCGCCCGACAGGCCCCCGGGCGCTGGCGGGGCCGCCAGCCCGGCCAGCCGTTCCTCACTGTCGGCCTTGGCCCGGGCGGCATGGCGCAGCGCCGAAAGCCGGCCGTCAAGGATCAGCGCTGCAAGGTCTTCAAGCCGTTGCAGGGACTGGCGGCTCATGCCCGGCCGCCTTTCCGGCGGCGCATCGCCTCGGCAAAGCGGATTGCGGCCGCCACGGCGCGGTATTGTTCGGGCCGGATCGGCTCACCCACGGCGACGGTGGCATGCAGGGCGCGGGCGGTCGGCGGGTCGCTGTGCAGGGGCACGCCGGCCAGGGCAGCCCGTTCGCGGATGCGGGCCGCGATCTCATCGACGCCCTTGGCCAGGCAGATCGGCGCGTGCCGGTCGCCGCGCCGCCACTTCAGCGCGACGGCATAATGGGTGGGGTTCACGATCACCACATCGGCCCGGGCAACATCGCGCAGCATGCGGTTGAGGGCAATCTCCTGCCCGCGCCGCCGCCTCTCGCCCTTGGCATGGGGATCGCCCTCACTGTCCTTGGCCTCATCCACCAGTTCCTGCCGCGACATGCGGTTGCGCTGCAGATGGCGCGCGCGCTGCCACAGCAGGTCGGCAAGGCCGACGGCGGCGCCGAAGGCCACGACGACCGTCAGGAAATCAACCATCAGGTCCAGCATGGCGGCGGTCGCCAGGGCCGGTGGCTGGTGCAGCGACAGGAAAAGCGTTTCGGCATGGCGTCCGATCTGCCAGAGCAGAAGCCCGCCGATCACCAGCATCTTCAGCGCGCTTTTGGCGAAATCGGCCAGCCCGTCGGGTCCGAACTTGTGTCGCGCGGCGGCGAGCGGAGAGATTCGGCTGACCTGCGGGGCAAGCTTTGATGGCGCAAGGATCAGCGCCCGCTGCGCCAACAGCGCCAGAAGCGCCGCCGCGGCCGGCAACAGGAACAAGGGCGCCAGCGCGCTGCCGTACTCTGCCATGAGCATCCCGGCCGGCGCCCTTGTTCCTGTTGCCGGCCGCGGCGGCGCTTCT
>JACZKR010000043.1 GCA_014859945.1 Paracoccaceae bacterium
GGCCAGATGCGGAAAGCGGAAGAAGTCGCGGTACATCACCGTCATCCAGGCGCCCATCAGCCAGCCGGTGACCCAGCCTAGAACGATGCCCACCGCACCGATGCCCAGCGCCAGCCCCAGATAATGCCGCAGGATCTGCCCGGTGCCATAGCCCACCGCCTTCAGCAGCCCGATCTGCGACCGCTCCAGCCGCACCAGCCGGTCCAGCACCATGTTCACCAGAAAGGCCGAGACGATCAGAAAGACCGGCGGCAGCCAGTTGGCCAGCGTGGCAAGCTGGTCCAGCTCGTTCGACAGGAAGGCATGCGACATCTGCCGCCCGCGCCCATAGGCGCCGGCGCCGCCAAAGCGGTCAAGCTGGCGGTCGATGGCATCCAGCACCCGCGCCTCGCCAGCGCCGGGGCGCAGCGTGGCCACCAGATCATTGGCCGCCCCCTTCAGCCCCAGAAGCGCCTGCAGCCGCCCGCCGTCCATCCAGACGATGCCGTGGTGGCGGTCGTCGGGCATCATGGCGCCCTGCGGCACGGCATAGACGAACTCGGGCGACATCAGGGTGCCGGTGATGCGATACTGCCCCACCCTGCCCTTCAGCGTCAGTTCCAGCGCGTCGCCCGGACGCAGGCCATTGGCCAAAGCAAAGGGCTCTGACACCGCCACCTCATCCTCGCGCAGCGGGTCGGGCAGGCGGCCGCTGCGCAGGACGGGCCGGTTCAGCCGCAGGGCCGCGCCATTTTGGGGAAGCGAGACCACCTGCACCGTGCCCCTGACGCCCGGCAGGGCAAAGCGGCCGGCGGTGACCAGCCGCGCCTCGACCTGGGCCACATCCGGCAGGGCGGCGATGGCGGCGACCGTGGCGGGGGGAATGCGCTCGGCATGGGCGAAAACCTCGGCAAAGCGCTGATCGGCGTAATATTCTGCCCGCGTCCGCTCCAGCGTCTGGGCCGTGCCGCGCATCATCACCATGGTCATGATCCCGCAACCCAGAACCAACGCGATGGCCAGCGCCGGCTTCCACAGCCGGACCAGATCGCGCAAAAGCTTGCGGTCAAGCGCCCGCATCACCAGCTGACCTCGGCCGGGTCCAGCCGCGTGGCATTGCGGCTTTCGCGCAGAATGCGGCCGTCGGCCATGGTCACCACCCGGTCGGCCACGCCGGCGATGCCCGCGTTATGGGTGATGATCACCGTCGCCGTGCCCAGATCGCGGTTCACGGTGGCAAGGGCCTGCAGCACGGTGCGGCCGGTGGCACTGTCCAGCGCGCCGGTCGGCTCGTCGCACAACAGAAGCGCGGGGCGCTTGGCGATGGCGCGGGCGATGGCCACGCGCTGCTGCTCACCCCCTGAAAGCTCAGCCGGGAAGTGATCCATCCTTGGGGCAAGGCCCACCATGGCCAGCGCCTCTTCGGGCGTCATCGGATCGGCGGCGATATCGGTGATCAGCGCCACATTCTCGCGCGCGGTCAGCGAGGGCACCAGATTGTAGAACTGAAAGACAAAGCCCACATGGTCGCGGCGGTAAAGCGTCAGCGCCCGGTCACTGGCGCCGGTCAGTTCATGCCCGTCATGGCGCAGGGTGCCGGCGTCGGGCCGGTCAAGCCCGCCAAGGATGTTCAGAAGCGTCGATTTGCCCGAACCCGAGGCGCCCAGAAGCACCACAAGTTCCCCGCGCGACAGGTCGAAATCCACCGCGCGCAGGGCCTGCACGGCAACCGCACCGGTGCGGTAGTTGCGCGTCAGCCCCCGGGCTTGCAACAACACGGGCGGCGGCGGGTCTTGCGGTTCCTGGGTCATCTGACCGGCCATCAAGGGTCGGGCCATGGTATCCGCAGAAGGCCGCGCGTCCAGACGGTAACTTGCCGCGCCCCCCGGGCTGGCCCGCGCGCCCGCAGCGCGCTATGACGGCGCCATGACCTGGGATGCCGAGATCGACTGCGAGGGGCTGCTCTGCCCGCTGCCCGTGCTGAAGGCGCGCAAGCGGCTTATGGGGATGACCCCCGGTCAGGTGCTGCGGATACGGGCCACCGATGCGATGGCGGCAATCGACCTGCCGCATTTCTGCACCCAAGCCGGCCATGGGTTTCTTGAGGCCCGGCAGGATGGGCCGGTGGGGATTTACCTGATCCGGCGCGGGGCGCGGGATTTGGATGAAGAAACCGGCGAAGATATCTGATTCAAAATGAAAAGGCGGCAGAGTGACCTGCCGCCTTTTCATTTCTTCGGCTCAGCGCCCCAGCGCCCACCAGCCCTTGCGGCGCGGCTTGGCCGGCCCATCGTCGGGCGCGGCGGCTTCGGCGGCCGGTTCGGCCAGAGCCACGGTTTCCTGCGGGTCGGCCACCGGGCCTTCGGCATTGGCCGGCGTCAGCCCCGGATCGGCAGGGAAGGCAGGCTCGGCC
>JACZKR010000288.1 GCA_014859945.1 Paracoccaceae bacterium
GATCGGCGCGGATCATGTCGGCCGCCTTTTCGGCGATCATGATGGTCGGCGCGTTGGTATTCGACGAAACGACCGTGGGCATCACCGAGGCATCGACGACGCGCAGCCCGGCGATGCCGTTCAGCCGCAGCCGGGTATCGACCACGGCGGCCGGATCGGCGCCCATGCGGCAGGTGCCGGCGGGGTGATGATCGGTCTTGGAATGGCGGCAGGCATAGTTGAAGTAATCCTCATCGGTCCGCACATCGGGGTCTGGCAGGCGCTCGGCCAGGACGAAGGGTTTCAGGGCGTCCTGCCGCATGATCTCTTGCGCCAGCTTCAGGCCGCGGATCGACATTTCGCGGTCATGGGGGTCTTCCCAGTAGTTCGGGTCGATCAGCGGGGCGGCCAGCGGATCGGCGCTGGCCAGCCGCACCGTCCCGCGCGACCGGGGCCGCAGATAGGCCGAGTTCAGCGTGACGCCACCCTGCGGCATCGCGGCCACCCCGGCCTCGATGCCCGAGCCAAGGCCCAGATGGAACTGGATATCCGGGCTGCGGGCTGCGGGGTCGGCATACCAGAACCCGCCGGTTTCAAAGAGGCTTGAGGCGACGGGCCCCTTGCGCGTCAGCAGGTATTGCAGGCCGGCCAGCGCCGACAGATGGGGTTTGGCAAAGCGGTCATAGGTGTGGGGGCCGGTGCATTCGGCGATGACGAACAGGTCAAGGTGATCCTGCAGGTTCGACCCCACGCCGGGCTGATCCAGCGCCACGTCGATGCCGAGGCCGTGCAGATGATCGCCCGGCCCGATGCCCGACAGCATCAGAAGGCGGGGGCTGCCGATGGCGCCTGCGGACAGGATGACCTCAATCCCCGCCATCAGGCGGCTGCCGTCGATCAGTTCCACCCCGGTCGCGCGGCCGCCTTCGGTCAGGATGCGGCGCACCTGCGCGCCGGTCCGCACCGTCAGGTTGGGGCGGCGGCGGTTCGGCGCCAGATAGGCCATGGCGGCGGACGACCGGCGGGCGTGGCGCTGGGTCAGCTGGTAATAGCCGACGCCGTCCTGAACCTCACCGGTCATGTCGGGGTTGCGGGGGATGCCCAGCTGACCCGCGGCGGCGAAATAGGCCTCGCAGATCGGCAGGGGCGCCGAGGGCTGGCTGACGCCCAGAGGGCCGCCCTTGCCGTGCCAGCGGTTGTCGAAGCTGTCGTTGTCCTCGGCTTTGCGGAAATAGGGCAGGACATCTTCATAGCCCCAGCCCTCGCAGCCCATCTGGCGCCATTCGTCATAGTCCAGCGCGTTGCCGCGGGTGTAGATCTGGGCGTTGATCGTCGATCCGCCGCCGATCACCTTCGCCTGGGTGTAGCGGATCACCATGTTCTGCATGTGGCGCTGCGGCACGGTCTGCCAGCCCCAGCTGCCGATGCCCTTGGTCATTTTGGCAAAGCCCGCCGGCATGTGGTAGAAGGGATGGCGGTCGGTGCCGCCGGCTTCCAGCAGCAGCACGCGGACCGCGGGGTTTTCCGACAGCCGCGCCGCCAGCACCGACCCGGCCGAGCCGCCGCCCGCGATGATGAAATCATAGTCCATTACAGCCTCGGGATCGAAAGGCCGCCATCCACCGGGATCGCGGCGCCGGTGGCGAATGCCATCCGGCCGGTGACAAGGGGGGCCACGACCGCGCCGATATCGGCGGGCGCGCCCCAGCGGTTGGCGGGCACCAGCCCTTCGGCGATGCGCGCGTCATAGCGGTCGCGGACGCCGGCGGTCATCTGCGTGGCGATGATGCCGGGGCGCAGTTCGAAGACGCCGATTTCCAGCGGGGCCAGCCGCAGCGCGAAGTTGCGCACCATCATCGCGGCCCCCGCCTTCGAGATGCAGTATTCGGCGCGGTCGGGGCTGGCCAGTTCGGCCGAAACCGAGGTGACGAAGATCAGGCTGCGGTAGTGCCGGCTTTGACGCGCCGCCATCGACCGCGCCACCGCCTGCGCCAGAAAGAAGGTGCCGCGCAGGTTGACGGCCATGCAGCGGTCAAAGCTTTCGGGCGTCATGTCCAGCAGGTCGCCGCGCTGCATCGCCGGCACGCCCGCGTTCGAGATCAGCGTGGTCAGCGGCCCCGCCTCTTCCGCCGCCGCCATCAGCGCCGGGATGGCGGCAAGGTCCGACAGGTCATGGCGGATATAGCGGGTGCCGGCCGGCAGGCGTTCCAGCCCCGCGCGGACGGGGGCGGCGGTTTCGGGCTGTTCGGAGGCCAGAACCAGTTCAAACCCCTCGGCCGCCAGCGCCTCGGCGATGCCAAGGCCGATGCCCTGCTGGCCGCCGGTGATCAGGGCGCGCAATGTCATGGCAGGGGCCTTTCCGCGATATGGGCGCCCGCCCGCAGGGCCAGCGCGGCGATCGTCAGCGCCGGGTTCACCGCCGCCGAAGTGGGCAGGACCGAGGCATCGACGATGTAGAGATTGTCCAGATCATGCGCCCGGCAATCGGCGTTGACCACGCTGGCCGCCGGATCGGCGCCCATGCGGGCGGTGCCGCACTGATGGCTGGGGGTGCGCTTTTCGAAGGGTTTCGACAGCACCAGCGGCCAGCCCGCCCGCCGCAGCGCCGCCTTGATCCGGGCGACCAGCGCGGTGTGGGCCCTCCAGTTGGATCGTTCCCATTTCAGCACGATCCGCCCGTCCTTCAGCATCACGCGGCTTTCGGGCTGCGGCAGGTCTTCGGACATGGCCAGAAGATGCACGGAATGGTTGGCCAGATGGGTGGCCAGCCGCAGCGGCAGCCCGCTTTCGCCGGCCAGAATGGCGCCGGTGATGCGGCCCAGCATCTGGATATTGCCCAAAGGCTCCCCCCCGGGACCGCCGGTCAGATACCAGTCGTTCAGCTGGATGGTCTTTTCATAGACGCAGTCGTTGCGGCGCAAGGGGCTGTAGCCGATCACCGCCGACAGGTTGTGGTTCATGAAATTGCGCCCCACCTGATCCGAGCCGTTGGCAAGACCCGTCGGATGCGCGGCATCGGCCGAGGCCAGCAGAAGCGCTGCGGAAATCACCGCCCCGGTGCAAAGGCAGATGACCGGGGCCGAAAGGGTTTCGGTCTGGCCGTCGCGCAGGTATTCGACGGCGGTCACGCGGCGGCCTTCGGCCAGAAGCCGCGTCACCCGGGCGCCGGTCAGAAGCGAGACGTTGGGATGTTCCAGCGCGCGAGCAAGGGCGCAGGATTCCGCCTCCATCTTGCCGCCGCGGGTGTTGGGGAAGGCGTCCCAGGTGGTCTGCCCGCCCTTCAGCCAGGTCTCGATATCGACGCCCAGCGGCAGGGGGCCGGGATGCAGCCCCTGCGCCGCCAGACGGGCGCGCAGAAAGGCGACGGGCGCTTCATCCGGCACCGGCGGAAAGGGGTAGGGGGCAGAATGCGCCGGTTCGGTCGGATCATGCCCCAGCGCGCCGCGCACGTTGTAAAGCGCCTCGGCCTGCGAATAGTAACGTTCCAAATCGTCATAACCGATCGGCCAGCCGGGGGTGGTGCCCTCGATATGGCGCAGGGGCGCGAAATCCTCGGCGCGGTAGCGCATCAGCACTGCGCCGTAGAATTTGGAATTGCCGCCGGGGTGATAGTAGTTGCCGGGGTTGAATTCGCGCCCGTCCGCATCCAGCCACATCTCATCCGGCCGGTAATGGCCGCGCCCGAAGATCGCCTCGGGATCGCGGGCCTCAGCGCTGTCCACCAGCCGCTCACCGCGTTCCAGGATCACGATGCGGCGGCCCGAGGGGGCGAGGGCGGCGGCCAGCGTCGCCCCCCCGATGCCCGAACCAAGGATGAGGATGTCGGGGCTCATGCCGGAATGCGTTCCTCGGTTGCCGGATCGAAGGCCACGGCCTTTTCCATGTTGATGGCGAAATCAAAGACCTCGCCCGGTGCCACGGTGGCATCGGCGCGCATCCGCGCGATGGCATCCTTGCCCGAAATCGTCATGGTGACAAAGGTATCCGAACCCGCGGGTTCGGTGACGGTGACGCGGTTGGCGAAGCTTTGGATGTTGGACGACTTGCGGTCGGCGCCTTCGGGATCGGTGATCGCCTCGGGGCGGATGCCCAGAAGGATGTCCTTCCCGGCCCAGCCCGCCAGATTGGCCTGGCTGAAGCGCAGAAGGCGCGGGGCGCCCTCGGCATCGGTGATCCGGGCATGGGGGGCGCCGTCCTGCATCTCCACCGTCGCGGGGACGATGTTCATGGCCGGGCTGCCCATGAAGGTGGCGACAAAAAGGTTCGCCGGCGTGTCGTAGATTTCCTTGGGTGTGCCCAGCTGCTGCACGAAGCCCTTGTTCATCACCGCGATGCGGGTCGAAAGGGTCATCGCCTCGATCTGGTCGTGGGTCACATAGACGATGGTGGTCTTCAGCTTCTGGTGCAGCTTCTTGATCTCGGTCCGCATGTCGACGCGGAGTTTCGCATCAAGGTTCGACAGCGGTTCGTCAAACAGGAACACATCGGGATTGCGCACCAGAGCCCGGCCCATGGCGACGCGCTGACGCTGGCCGCCCGAAAGCTGGCCCGGCTTGCGGTCCAGCAGATGGTCGATCTGCAGAAGCTTCGCCACATCGGCCAGCGCCCGGTCGCGTTCGGGCTTGGGCGTGCCGTGCATTTCCAGCCCGAAGGTGATGTTCTGGCCCACGGTCATGTTGGGGTAAAGCGCATAGCTCTGGAACACCATGGCGATGTTGCGCTTCGACGGATGCACGCCGTTGATGACGCGGCCCTTGATGGCAATGTCGCCGCCCGAGATGCCTTCAAGCCCGGCGATCATGTTCAGAAGCGTGGACTTGCCGCAGCCCGAGGGGCCGACCAGCACAAGGAACTCGCCCTCCTGCACCGCGATGTCCACCCGGTGCAGCACTTCGACCGGGCCGTAGGATTTGGTGACGTTCTTGATGTCGAGAAAGCCCATGGGTCAGCTCCGGACGGTAGGGGTGGGGCCAAGAATTTTCGAAAATTCTTGGCAAAATTCTTCGAAGAATTTTGCGGTCGCGCGGGTCATCCCTTGACGCTCCCGGCCATCAGGCCGCGGACGAAGTAGCGCCCGGCGACGATGTAGACGAAGAGGGTGGGCAGGGCCGCAAGGATCGCGCCGGCGAAGTGGACGTTGTATTCCTTCACCCCGGTCGAGGATTGCACGAGGTTGTTCAGCGCCACCGTCATCGGCTGCGAGGTGCCGCCGAACGAGGCGCCGAACAGGAAGTCGTTCCAGATGTTGGTGAACTGCCAGATGACCGAGACGACGGTGATCGGCCCCGAAACCGGCAGCATGATGCGCCAGAAGATCTGGAAGAAACCGGCGCCGTCCATCATGGCGGCCCGCACCAGCTCGGTCGGGAAGGCGGCGTAGTAGTTGCGGTAGTAAAGCGTGGTGAAGCCGATGCCATAGACCACATGCACCAGCACCAGCCCCGGCACCGACCCCGCCAGCCCCAGCTTGCCCAGAACCACCGCCATCGGGATCAGCACGATCTGGAACGGGATGAAGCAGGAAAACAGCATCAGCCCGAAGACCCAGGTATCGCCGCGAAAGCGCCATTTGGTCAGGACATAGCCGTTCAGAGCGCCGACCACCGTCGAGATGGCAACGGCCGGCACCACCATCAGCAGCGAGTTCAGGAAATAGGGTTTCAGCCCCGTGGGTTCCACCCCGATCTGGGCGGTGGACCAGGCGGAAAGCCAGGGCTCGATCGTCCAGGTCTGCGGCAGGGCCATCATGTTGCCGCCGGTGATCTCGGCCAAGGGCTTCACCGAGTTCACGCCCATGACGTAAAGCGGCAGCAGGTAGAACAGCGCGAAGACGATCAGCACCACATAGATGAAGGTGCGGGTGATGCGGCCGGTCGAGACGGCGGTATCCTGGGTGACGGCGGCCATCACTTCTTCTCCTTCAGTTCGGAGTAGAGGTAGGGGATCATGATGGCGGCAATCGTCATCAGCATGATCACGGCGGAAGAGGCGCCGATCCCCATCTGGTTGCGGGTGAAGGTGTAGGAATACATGAAGGTCGCCGGCATCTCGGTGGATCGGCCGGGGCCGCCGCCGGTCAGCGCGACCACCAGGTCATAGCTCTTGATCGCAAGGTGGAAGAGGATGACGAAGGCCGACAGGAAGGCCGGGCGCAGCAGCGGAATGACGATGCGGCGGTAAAGCTGCCAGTTGGACGCCCCGTCGATCTGCGCGGCTTTCAGGATTTCGTTGTCGATGCCGCGCAGGCCCGCCAGGAACATCGCCATCACGAAGCCGCTGGTCTGCCAGACCGCCGCGATGACGATGGTATAGATCGCCATGTCGTTGTCCTTGATCCAGGTGAACGAGAAGGACTCCCACCCCCAGAGCCGCATGGTCTTTTCCAGGCCGATGCCGGGGTCGAGGAACCATTTCCACGCCGTGCCCGTCACGATGAACGACAGCGCCATCGGGTAAAGGTAGATCGGGCGCAGCAGGCCTTCACCCCGGATCTTCTGGTCAAGGAAGATCGCCAGCGCCAGCCCGACCAGCGTGCAGATCACGATGTAAAGCGTGGCGAAGATGGCCAGATTGGTGACGGCGGTGGACCAGTGCTGCAGCGCGAACAATTTGGCGTAGTTCTCGAAGCCGATGAAATCCCATTTGGGCAGCATCTTCGAGCCGGTGAACGAAAGAACCACCGTGAAGGCGATGAAGCCGTAGACGAACAGCAGGATCACCGCAAAGGACGGTGCCAGGACCACCTTGGGCAGCCAGTCCTGCAATCTTGTGCGGAAATCCGCCGTGACGGATGTGGCCATCTCGGTCCCTCCCAATGCGCGGGGGTTCTTGCGCGGTGAATGTGCGGTAGCAGGGGCATGTCCCGCCGGGGAACATGCGGGCAGGGGGCCGGGGCGGCGGTCAGGCCGCCCCGGCCGGCCTTTGGTTACTGCGCGGCGGCGACGGCTTCGGCCAGCGCGGCGGCAGCGGCGGCGCCATCGGCATATTCGCCGTTGAAGGCCGCGGTGATCACGTCATAGGTGGCGTTTTTGACGGCGGCCGGGGCGGCGTGGCCATGGGCCATCGAGCCCATCAGCTTGCCCGAACCCGCGGCTTCGGCCAGATCGGCCATGCCCTTCTTGCCGCAATCGTCGAAGGCTTCGTTCGACACGTCGGTCCGCGCCGGGACCGAGCCCTTGACCACGTTGAAGGCCGACTGGAAGGTCGGGCTTTCGATGGCCGAGGCCATGGCCTTCTGCGCGGCGATCTTGTCGTCGCCGGTGACGTTGAACATGGCGAACTGGTCACTGTTGAAGGTAACCGCGCCCTGCGAGCCGGGGAAGCGGATGCAGACGAAATCGGCACCCGGCACCTTTCCGGCCTTCAGGAATTCGCCCTTGGCCCAGTCGCCCATCATCTGCATGCCGGCTTCGCCGTTGATGACCATGGCCGAGGCAAGGTTCCAGTCACGGCCCGAGAAGTTGTCATCGACATAGGTGCGCAGCTTCATCAGGCGGTTGAAGGCTTCGGCCATCTGCTCGCCACCCAGCGCAGCGGGGTCAAGGTCGATGAAGGCGGCCTTGTAGAAGTCGGTTCCCATGCCCAGGACGATGCCGTCGAACACGGTCGCGTCCTGCCAGGGCTGACCGCCGTGGCCCAGCGGCGTGATGCCGTTGGCCTTCATCGCGTCCAGAACCGCGACCAGCTCTTCCCAGGTTTCCGGGGCTTTGCCGCCGGCGGCGTCCAGCGCGGCCTTGTTGATCCAGACCCAGTTGGTCGAGTGGACGTTGACCGGCGCGGCAATCCAGTGGCCGTCATATTTCGAGAAGCGCTGCAGCGCCTCGGGGATCACGGCATCCCAGCCTTCGGCCGCCGCCACGTCATCGAGGTTGCCCAGCGCGCCTTCAGCGGCCCAGTCCTGAATGTCGAAGCCCAGCATCTGCACGGCGGTGGGCGGGTCGCCTGCGGTGACGCGGGCGCGCAGCGCGGTCATCGCCGCCTCGCCGCCGCCGCCGGCCACCGGCATGTCCACCCAGCCGATGCTTTTGGTCGCAAGGTCTTCCTTCAGCACGTTCAGCGCCGCCGCTTCGCCGCCCGAGGTCCACCAGTGCAGCACCTCGACATCCGCCGCCTGCGCATGGGCCGTCAGGCCAACGGTCAGCGCCATCGCCGAAGCGAAGCCTTTCATCATGCTCTTCATGTCATCCTCCCAGATGTGCGTCCCTTTCGGGGAACGCGTTAGTGAAACGTTACAACAGCCGCCTTCGTCAACAGGATTCTTTGCACCGGGCAGGGGCGGGACGCCTTGTTCTGCTGGTTCAAATGCGGTGCCGGGGGGCTGCAGGGCCCCGGTCGCCGGAAAAAATCCGTTGTATCGTTGCATCTTCCTGCCATAGTCTGCGGCCACGCCGTGCCGGAGGACAGGCCCTGACCGAGACCCCGACCAGACCCGCCCCGCGCGCCCGGGCGACGCTGCGCACCGTCGCTGCGGCGACCGGTCTGGCCGTGACCACCGTCTCGCGTGCGCTGGCCAACGATCCGCGAATCGCCGCCGCCACCCGCGCCCTTGTGGCCGAGGCCGCGCGCCTTCAGGGCTATGTGCCCGACCGCGCCGCGCAGCGCCTGCGCACCGGGCGGACCAAGGTCGTCCAGCTTCTGCTGAACCTTGACCACGAGTTTCTGGGCGTGGCGCAGGACATGATCGGCGGCATCAGCCAGGCCCTGGCCGGGACCGGCTATTCCGTGACGATCTTCCCCGACATCCTGCGCTCGGACCGGCTGGCGGCGGTGCGCCAGATCGTCGAGAACCGGCTGGGCGACGGGCTGATCTTCAACCGGACCGAACCCTTCGATCCGCGTGTGCGCTACCTGTCCGAGCAGGGCTTTCCCTTCGTCTGCCACGGCCGCACCGAATTCGTGACACCCCATCCCTTCGTCGATTACGACAACGAAAGCTTTGCCCGGCAGGCGCTGGCGCGGCTGGTCGCCAAGGGGCGTGAGCGGGTGCTGATCGTGCTGCCGCCGGCGCGCTATACCTTCCACCAGCACCTGCGCTATGGCGTGGTTTCCGCCGCCCGCGCCGCCGGCATCACCTGGGAAATCCCCGAGACGGTGACGCTGGACACCCCGCCGGATGAAACGGTCGAATGGATGAAGGGCCGGCTTGCCGCGCCCGACCGGCCCGACGGCATCATCTGCGTGGGCGAGGTGGCGGCCATCGGCGCGCTGGCCGCCGTGGCGGACAGCGGGTTGCGGCTGGGTCAGGACATCGACATCGTCGCCAAACGCGCCAGCGCGATCTTCGGGCTGTTGCGGCCGCGGATCGACACCATGTTCGAAGACCTGCGCGAAACCGGCCGCGCCATGGGCGAGACGCTCTTGCGCTCGATGGCCGGCGAGCCGCCCGAGACGCTGCAGATCCTGCACGCCCCGAAGGTGGAATTCGACTGACAGAGCGACGGCAGAAGAATTTTCGGACGAAAATTCTTCGGGGGCCGAGAAATCTTCGTACGAAGATTTTTCTTGTCCTGCCGTGGCTTGCCAGAGGTTCTTCATGCGCGCACCCAGTTGGCGCGGCTGCGGCCGATGCGCATGCACAGCGTCTTGACCTCAAGAAACTCTTCCAGCCCGTAACTTCCGATCTCGCGTCCGGTGCCCGATTGCTTGAATCCGCCGAAGGTCAGTTCGGGGAAGCCGTCCATCCAGGTGTTGGTCCAGATCGTGCCGGCCTGAATGCGGCGGGCAAGGTCAAGGCAGGTATGGACATTCTCGCTCCACACGCCCGCCGACAGGCCATAGGTCGCGTCATTGGCCAGCGCCACCGCCTCATCCGCGGTGCGGAAGGTCAGGACCGACAGGACGGGGCCGAAAACCTCTTCCCGCGCCACGGCCATGTCGGGGGTGACGCCGGTAACCACGGTCGGCTGATAGAATTCGCCCGCGAGCCCCGGCACCTGCAGCGCTGTTCCGCCCAGGGCCACGGTGGCGCCCGCCGCACTGGCGGCCTTCACATAGGCGTCGATCTTGTCGCGGTGCTGGGGGGTGACGATGGCGCCGACCTGGGTGTCGGGATGCAGCGGATCGCCGAACGCGACCTTGCGCGACAGGGCCACCACGCGGGCGGTGAAATCGGCGGCGATGTCTTCGTGCAGGATGATCCGGCTGCCCGAATTGCAGCATTCGCCGGCGTTGAAATAGATGCCGAAGGTCACGGCATCGGCGGCGCTGTCCAGATCGGCGTCGGGAAAGACGATCTGGGGGTTCTTGCCACCCAGTTCCAGCGCCACCTTCTTCAGCGTGCCCGAGGCGGCGGCGGTGATGCCCTTGCCCACCCCGGTCGATCCGGTGAAGGTCACCATATCCACATCCGGATGGCTGGCCAGCGTCGCGCCGACCGGCAGGCCGTAGCCAAGAACGATGTTGACGACACCGGCGGGCATTCCGGCCTCAACCAGCAACTCGCCCAGCATGACGGTGGTGGAAGGGGTCATTTCCGAGGGTTTGATGACGCAGGTGCAGCCGGCGGCCAGCGCGAAGGGCAGTTTCTGCGACAGGATCCAGAAGGGGAAATTCCACGGCGTGATGATGGACACGACGCCGATCGGCTCCTTGACCACCACGCCCAGAATGTCGGTGCCCAGGGTGTTGTGGCTTTCGCCGTGCAGGGTGCGGGCCAGCGCCGCGGCATAGCGCCAGAGGTCGGCCGCGCCCGACACCTCGCCCTTCGACTGGCTGATCGGCTTGCCGGTTTCCAGCGTTTCCAGAAGCGCGATGCGGTCCACATTGGCCTCGATCAGCGCGGCGACGCGGGTCAGCACCTCGGCGCGGGACTTGGCGGGGGCGCGCGACCAGTCGCCGGCGTCAAAGGCGCGGCGGGCGGCGGCGATGGCGGCTTCGGCATCGGCAGCGGTGCCAAGGGCGCTGTGCGACACCACCACCCCGTGCGAGGGCGAGCGGCGGCCGAAGGTTTCGGCGCCCTCGACCCAAGTCCCGCCGATCAGGTGGCGGCCGCGGAACGGCTCGGCCGGCAGGCGGGTATCGGTGGCGGGGATGACGGTCAGGTCCAGCATGTCAGGTTCCGGGGAATTCGGGTTTGCGTTTGGCGCGGAAGGCGGCGACGCCCTCGGCCTTGTCGGCGCTGGCGGCGATCATGCCCGAGGCCAGCGCCTCGACCATCGCAGGGGCATCTTCGCCGGCGGCGGCATGGATCATGTATTTCGCCACTTCGGTCGCGCGCGGGCTGGTGGCTGCCAGCCGCGCGGCGATCTCAAGCGCGGTGTCGCGCGGGCTGGCCGAAACCTCGGCCACAAATCCCAGCGCATGGGCGCGGTCGGCGGTCAGGCGGCGGCCGAAAAGTGCCATCTCCTTCACCACCGGTTCCGGCAACAGGCGCAGAAGCCGCTGGGTGCCCGACCAGCCCGGCACGATGCCGACGCCGGTTTCGGGCAGGGCCAGCGTGGCTTCGGGCGCGATCACCCGGATATCGCAGGCCGCGGCCAGTTCCAGCCCGCCGCCGAAGCAGTGGCCCTGCAGAACGGCGATGGTCGGCACATGCAGCCGCGCCAGCCGGTCAAACAGCCGGTGGCCGTCGCGCACCCAGTGGCGGGCGAATTCGGCGGCCGACAGGTCGCCCCAGGCGGTGATGTCGGCGCCGGTGCAGAAGGCGCGGGGGCCTTCGGCCGTCACGATCACGCCGCGCAGGGCGCCATCGCGTTCCAGCGTGTCCAGATGGCGGCCCAGATCGCCCAGCATTGCCAGCGTCAGGGAATTCAGCTTGGCCGGGTTGTCCAGCCGCAGCTCGGCCAGCCCGCCGGGCAGGGGGGAAAGGTGGATCGCGCTCACAGCACCAGCCCCATCGGGCCATGGGCCAGAAGCGACAGCGGCATGGCCCTGGCATCCGCCGCCACGCTGACGCGGCCCTGACTGGCCGCCACGATGTCGCGGGCGGGGTCGATGCCGGGCATCACCTCGGTCGCCACCAGCCCCGCATCGCCCAGCCGCATCACGCAGCGTTCGGTGATGTAGATCACGTCCTGCCCCAGCGCGCGGCCGCGCCGGCCGGCGTAGGTGACATGTTCGACCGCCTGCACCATCTTGGTGAAGCGGCCGGGTTTCGTCACCGTCAGCCCGGTTTCGGACAGGGCGATTTCGGCTCCCGCCTCGAACCAGCCCGAGAAGACGATCTTGCGGGCGCCGGCGGTGATATCGACGAAGCCGCCGCAGCCGGCGGTCAGATAGGGTTTCTTGCCAAGTTTCGAGACGTTGACGTTGCCGTCCACATCAACCTCAAGGAAGGACAGGAACGACAGATCGAAGCCGCCGCCCTGGAAATAGGTGAACTGCTGGGGCGAGGGCACATAGGCATCGGCGTTCGAGGCGCAGCCGAAGGCAAAGCCGGTCAGCGGCATCCCCCCCACGGCGCCCTGTTCGATGGCCCAGGTGACGGCCTGCTCCTGACCTTCCTCCAAGAGAACGCGCGGCACCATGGCCGAGATGCCGAAGCCCAGGTTGGCGGTCTGGCCGGCGCGCAGCTCCATCGCGGCGCGGCGGGCGATGACCTTTTCCACCCCCGGCTCGGCCAGACGGAAGCTGGCCCAGGGGCGGATGATCTCGCCCGAGATGGCGGGGTCATGCGGGGTTTCGGTGGTCTGCTTCTGGTCGGGGTCCAGCACGATCAGGTCCACCAGATGGCCCGGCACCCGCACGTCATGGGGGCGCAGGCTGCCGCGTGCCGTCATCCGCTTGACCTGCGCGATGATCAGCCCGCCGTGGTTGCGGGTGGCAATCGCCTGTTCCAGCCCGCCCAGATAGGCGCCTTCGTGTTCATAGGTCAGGTTGCCGTGTTCGTCGGCGGTGGTGGCGCGCAGGATGCAGACCTGCGGCACGATGTTGGGGAAATGCAGCCAGGTTTCCCCGCCGAACTCCACCCGGCGGACGATGGGCGCCGCTGCACCGCGCGCATTCATCGCGCAGCCTTCGCGGAGGGGATCGACAAAGGTTTCCAGCCCCACCTTCGTCAGCACGCCGGGCCGGCGGGCGGCCACGTCGCGGTGCATGTCAAAAAGGATGCCCGAGGGCACGTTATAGGCCGGGATGCGGTCTTCGACGATCATCCGCCAGATCTCGGGCATCGGCAGGTTCGACGACCCCGAGGGGTAGGAGCCGGCGATCACCCGCGCCAGAAGCCCGTCCTGCGCCAGATGCTCCATCCCCTTCACGCCATACATGTCGCCGGCGGCGATGGGGTGCAGGGTGGTGATGGCTTTGGGATGGCCTTCGGCGCGGAAGCGCAGTCCGATCGCCTCAAGCACCTTGTCGGGGCAGCCGAGCGCCGAGGACGACGACACGGTAACGACGGCCCCGTCGGGGAGGCGGGCGGCGGCTTCGGCCGGGGTGACAAGCTTGGTCATCTCAGTCTCCGTAGGCGACACGCTGGCGGGTTCCGGTTTCGGCGGCCTCGCGCACCGCCAGCGCCACGGTCAGCGAGCGCACGCCGTCCCAGCCATCGGCGGCGGGCCGGCCCTTGCCGGCCACCGCCTCAAGGAAGCGCTGCACGCCGTGGACGTAGAGGTTGTGGGTGTCGAAGGGCACGGGTTCCGCCCCTTCGGCGGTGACCAGGGTGATCTCGCCCAGCGGGCGCTGCGTCATGACGCCCCGGGCAAAGATGGATCCTTCGGTGCCGTGCAGCTCGATCCCCGAACCGGCGAAGGCATGGGTAAAGCTTTCATGTGCAAAGACCTGCACGCCCGAAGGCATGGCCCAGACCGACATGACCGAATCCTCGACGCCGTCGCCCATGCCCGAGGCCGCGGCCATCGCCACCACCTCGACCGGGTCTTCGCCCAGATGGAAGCGCACGGTATCGGCGTCATGCACGGTGATGTCGGGAATGACGCCGCCGCCGGCGGTGGGGTCGCTGATGCGCCAGCCCTGCAGATGGGGCGGCAGGTGGACGGCATGGAAGACCCGCATCGACAGGACGCGGCCGATGCGGCCCCCGGCCACCAGCGCGCGGATCGCCTGATGCGAGCCTGCGTTGCGCAGATGGTGGTTGGTGGCAAAGACCACGCCCGCCGCCTCGGCCGCCTTGACCATGGCGACGGCGTCCGGAACGCTCATCGCCAGGGGCTTTTCGCAGATCACATGCTTGCCGGCGGCGATGGCGGCCAGCGCCTGCGCCCGGTGCTTTTCGTTGGTGGACGAGATATAGACCGCGCCGATGGACGGATCGGCCAGCATTGCCGCCAGATCGGTGCCATGGGCGGCGATGCCGTGGGCCGCCGCATAGGCCGCCGCATGGGCCGCATTGCCGGATACCACATGGGTCACAACCCCGCCGGTCGCGCGGAACGCGCCGATCATATGCTCGGCCGCGATGGTGCTTGCCCCGATGAGGCCCCAGTTCATGCCGCCCTCCCGATTCGTCTGGAACGTTCCAAGTTAATACTCGGAACGTTCCAATCGCGTCAAGAGCGGTGGGCGGGGAAGGGGGCGCTGCCCCCTCGCCGGCCGGGGCCGGCTCACCCCCGGGATATTTGCAGAGAGAGGATGAAGGCGGCGGCGGGCCATGATCTGCCGGGGGGGTCGCTGGACCTAACGGCCATATCGGACTGGACATAACAGGGCGCGCGCGCTTCCCCGATGATGGCGGCAGGGGCGAAGGGGCGCAAAGGGCGCCCCGGTCCGCATGAATGAGGTTTGGCCATGGAAGGCTATGCATCCGCCAACGACATCAGCGAAGTCGTTGCCGCCGACAAGAAGCATGTCTGGCACCATCTGATCAATCACCGCATGTTCGAAACCGTCGATCCCCGCGTGATCGTCGAAGGCAAGGGCCTGCGGGTCTGGGATGCCAAGGGCAAGGAATATATCGACGCGGTTTCCGGCGCGGTCTGGACGGTGAACGTGGGCTACGGCCGCGAGTCGATCGCCAATGTGGTGCGCGACCAGCTGATCAAGATGAACTATTTCGCGGGTGTCGGCGGCTCGATTCCGGGTGCGCTGTTCGCGGAAAAGCTGATTTCCAAGATGCCGGGGATGAGCCGGGTCTATTATTCGAACTCGGGGTCGGAAGCGAACGAGAAGGTTTACAAGATGGTGCGCCAGATCTCGCACCGTCACCACAAGGGCAAGAAGTGGAAGATCCTGTATCGTGAGCGGGATTACCACGGCACCACCATCGGCGCGCTGGCCACCTCGGGCCAGGCCGAGCGGGCGGCGATGTACGGGCCGTACCCGGACGGCTTCGTGATGGTTCCGCATTGCCTGGAATACCGCAAGCAGTGGGATGTCGAGAACTATGGCGAGCGGGCAGCGGATGCCATCGAAGAGGTGATCCTGCGCGAAGGCGCCGATACCGTGGGCGCCATCGTGCTTGAGCCGGTGACGGCGGGCGGCGGCGTGATCGTTCCGCCCAAGGGATACTGGGAGCGGGTTCAGGAAATCTGCAAGAAATACAACATCCTGTTGCACATTGATGAAGTGGTCTGCGGCGTGGGCCGCACCGGCACCTGGTTCGGCTATCAGCATTACGGCATCCAGCCGGATTTCGTGACCATGGCCAAGGGCGTGGCCTCGGGCTATGCCGCGATTTCCTGCACGGTGACTACGGAAGCCGTCTTTGACATGTTCAAGGACGACGCCGACCCGATGAGCTATTTCCGCGATATCTCGACCTTCGGTGGCTGCACCAGCGGTCCGGCGGCGGCGCTGGAAAACATGCGGATCATCGAGGATGAGGGATTGCTGGACAACACCCTGCGCATGGGCGACCGGGTGGTTTCGAACCTCAACGCCCTGATGGAAAAGCACAAGGTCATCGGCGATGTGCGCGGCAAGGGGTTGTTCTGCGGCGCCGAACTGGTGGCCGACCGCCAGACGCGCGAGCCTATGGATGAAAAGAAGGTGGCGCAGGTGGTGGCCGAGTGCAACGCGCAGGGCGTGATCATCGGCATGACCAACCGCAGCCTGCCGGGGCTGAACAACACGCTGTGTCTGTCGCCCGCGCTGATCTGCACGCCGGATGACGTGGACCAGATCACCGGCGCCATCGACAAGGCGCTGACCAAGGTCTTTGGCTGAAAGACCGTCCGGCGTCCTTCGGGGCGCCGGGCCTTGCCATGGCGTTGCACCGCAAGACCCTGATCGACTGCGGCCCCGATCTGGCCGTGGCGGCGTTGAACGCCGGGTTTTCCGGCTATGCGGTGCCGGTTGCCATGACCGTGCCGCAGTTCGAGACGCGGTTCCGGGCCGAGAATCTGGACCCTTTCGCCAGCCACATCTGGCTGGACGGCGATCAGCCGGCGGCGATCCTGTTGATCGCGCGGCGGGGCTGGGTGTCGCGCATGGCGGCCCTGGGCGTGGCGCCGGCCCATCG
>JACZKR010000289.1 GCA_014859945.1 Paracoccaceae bacterium
GACCCGGCCCAAGGTCGCGCAGCGCCAGCGCCACGCGGTCGCGGGCATCGCGCGGGCCCTCGGGGCGGCTGTCGGGGCGGAAGGCGCCCCGGTCGGCGCCGGTCAGGAAGCGTTCCCAGTTCTGGGCGACGCGCGGGCCCATCTGGGCGATCTCGAAATCCTCGCGCAGGCGTTCGGCCGCCTCGACAAGCTCTTCCTCAAGGAAAGGCTTGCCGTCCTTGTCGCGCCGCCGCCCCAGCACGGCAACGGGACTTTCGGCCAGATTGACCCGCAACCGGCGCGGCCCGTCTTCGCCCGCCACCGCGGCATCTCCCCAAAGGCGGTGCTGATCGCCGAAGGAGGTGGCTGCCTCGGCCAGACCGCCGCGCGCGGCCTCATCCGCCGCCAGCATGCGCTTCAGCGCCGCCCGGCCCGCCGCCGTGATCTCATAGCTCGACACCCGGCCGGCCTTGCGGCAGGCGATCCAGTCCTGCAGCACGAAGGCCTGGGCGATGGCGCGGTCGAGGATGCCGGTCCGCGCCTCGCGCCCGTCGGGGAAGGCGCGCATCACCACCGCCTTTTCCATGTCGGGCGCGATGGCCAGAAGCGCCCCCGGCTCGGCCAGGCGGCGCAGGATGCGTTTGCCCTCGCGTTCCAGCGTGGCATCGTCGGTCATCAGGGTCTGGCTGCGGATCGGGGCAGACATGGCGGCGTTGTCCTTTCTGGCTGGGGCGGCGGCCGGCGACAACGCGATCAGCGCCTCGTCCAGCAGCGGGTCGTCGCGGCGCTTCTCATAACGGCGCACCAGTCGCATCACCGTCGAGGCGTGGCGCCCGTCGCGCCGGGCCAGCGCGCGCAGCGACAGCCCCTCTTCGGTATGGTCGAGGTAAAGCCGCACCGCATCGGGCAGCCATCCGGGCAGGGACAAGGGGGGGGCAAGGTTGGTCTGCATGGCGTCGTTCCGTAGCTCCGGCAGCCGGATGGGTCCCCCCCAGGACGCTTCAACCGTGAGTGGCATTGGTTACCCGGGGGTTAACATCTGAAGCAATGCCTATAATTGTTTCCATTCGCTAAACATTCCGGAAAGCTCCGCGCGGTCGAAACGGCCGCTCCGCAACGCCTGATTGTGCTGGCGTATCCTGCGCTTCCGATTGAACGGAGGCCCGAATGACCGATCTGTTTTCCCTGCTTGCCAACCTGCGCCGCCCCCGCATCCTGATGCGCGCCGCCCGCTTCGGTCTGGGCGACTACCGGCGTGAGCGTGACCTGCGCCGGCTGGTGCGCAGCACGCCGGCACCGGCCCAGGCCCTGCCCCGGCTGATCGACGAAGAGGACCGGCTGGAAACCCTGCGGCGCGAGGGCCGGGCCGACTACTCCGCCGCCCGCCATATCGAGGTGATGATCGCGCTGATGGCCGAAGCCCGCCTGCTGCCGCGCGGGCCGCAGGCGGTTTAGGCGTGGGCGTTCCAGCCTGGCCCTGCCCGGGAATCAAGCGCGAAGCGCGCCCGGGCAATGCCCGACCGCCCCCCCGGGCGGGCATTCCGCGCCGGCATCAAGACGCGCAACGTCGGAAGTTCTTGCACCATAAACCAAGG
>JACZKR010000290.1 GCA_014859945.1 Paracoccaceae bacterium
CCTCCACGGCCCCCGCGCCGCGCCAAGGCGGCCAAAGGCGGTGCCCCATTGCCCGGCGCGGGGGCCGTGGAGGATGGCCGAACCCAGCGCCGCAGGCTCCATCGGGTTGCGCAGGGCGCCCTGCCCGGCCAGGCTTCCGCCCAGGAACGTCACCGGCGCCAGCCGATACCACAGGCCGAATTCCGCAGCGCTGTCAGGGATATAGACCTCAACATCCGGGTCGGGCTCTTCCTCACGGCCGCGCAGCGCGACGGTCCAGCCTTCGACCTCTTCCATCTGGCGGGCCAGCACTTCGGCGCGGGCGGGGTCTTGCGGCACCAGGATCAGCAGCAGCCGGTGGGCCAGCCGCAGGCAGGCCCGGTGCGCGGCGATCACGGCGGCCTCTTCGCCCTCGGGCACGGCGGCGGCCAGCCAGACCGGCCGGGTTGCCACCTGTTTCGCCAGCGCCTCACGCTCGGCCTCAAGGCAGGGCAGCGCGGTGCTTTCCTCTTCCAGCCGCCCCGCCACCTCGACCATCGGGGCACCGCCCCGGCGGAAGGCGCGGGCGGCGGCTTCGTCCAGCGCGATCACCGTGCGCACGCTGGCCAGCGCCCCGCGCTGCAGACCGGGAAACCAGCCCTCACGCCCCCGGGCCAGCCAGGGCTCGCGGGCATCAAGGATCAGCACCGGAATGCCGCGCTGTTCGGCTTCATGAAACAGCGCCGGACGCAGTTCGCCCTCGGACACCGCAATCATCGCCGGGCGCCAGTGATCAAGGAAGGCCCGCACATCGGCGCCGTGTTCCGAAGGCGGCAGCACCGGGCCGCCGGTGCCCGTCAGCAGGACCGCGCAGTCTTCGTCCTGCAGCCGGCGGGCCAGTTCGGCCAGCCCCCTGCCGGTTTCGGGATGGGGCGCATGCAGCCAGACAAGCGGTCCCGCCGGGCGGGCCGGCCAGCCGCCCGCCACCAGAGGCTCACGCCGTCCGGCAAGATTGTACAGCCTGCGGCCCAGCGAGATCGCCATGGCGCGTGCGGTGACCTCAGCCCAGTTCTTCGGTGGAAGATGTGGCCTGCGCCTCGTCCCGCAGGCGGTGGATATGGGCGATGAAATAGCGCATGTGGGCATTGTCCACGGTGCGCTGCGCCTCGGCCTTCCAGGCCGAGAAGGCGCTGGCGTAATCGGGGAACATGCCGACGATATGGATCTTGGACACGTCCCTGAAGACGTTCTGCTGCGGGTTTTCCAGTTCACCGCCGAAGACGAGGTGAAGACGTTGGGCCATCTGATGCTCCGGGTTCAGGGTTGCGGGCAAACTACCCGCTGGCGGAAGGGGGGGCAAGCAGGACAGGGCAGCGGATTCGCGGTGCCCTGGCGCGCTTTCCGGCCAAGGTATTGATTTTCCTTGCGGCAGCCTGCTTGCCCGTCGCGGGGCCGCAGGCTAGCCTGCCCGCCGGAACAGCAGACCGGAGGCTCCCATGTCCGCAATCGAAGCCCGCCTTGCCGAACTGGGCGTCACCCTGCCCGACGCGCCCGCCCCGGCGGCGAATTATGTGCCCTTCGTGATCACCGGGAATCTGGTGCATATCTCGGGCCAGATCAGCGCCAATGCCGCCGGCCAGATCAAGGGCCGGCTGGGCGCCGACCTGAGCGTGGAACAGGGCGCCGAAGCGGCGAAGGCCTGTGCCATCTCGCTTCTGGCGCAGCTGAAGAAGGCCTGCGGCGGGGACCTTTCGCGGGTGAAACGGGCGGTGAAGCTGGTGGGTTTCGTGAACTCGACCGCCGATTTCACCGACCAGCCCAAGGTCATCAACGGCGCGTCGGACTTCATGGTGGCGGCGTTGGGCGATGCCGGGCGGCATGCCCGTTCGGCGGTGTCGGCGGCCTCGCTGCCCTTCGGCGTCGCGGTCGAGATCGAAGGCATCTTCGAGATCGCCTGATGCGCGCACCCCTGCCCGCCGATTTCCTGACGGTGCCACTGGCCCATCGCGCGCTGCACCGGCGCAGCGAGGGGCGGCCGGAAAACTCGTTGCCGGCGATGCGGGCGGCGCTTGCGGCCGGCTATGGCATCGAATGCGACCTGCAGCTGACGAAGGACGGGGTGGCGCTGGTCTTTCACGATGAATGGCTGGAACGGCTGACGACGGCCGCGGGCTTTGTCCGCGACCGCACGGCGGCCGAGATGCGGGCCATCGGGTTGAAGGATTGCGCCGAACCCGCGCCGACATTGCCCGAGGTGCTGGACCTGGTCGCCGGGCGGGTGCCGCTGCTGATCGAGCTGAAGGACCAGACCGACGCGATGGCCGAAACCGATGGCCGGCTTGAGGCGGCGACCGCTGCCGCGCTGGCGGGCTATGCGGGGCCGGTGGCGGTGATGTCGTTCAACCCGCATGCGGTGGCCCATATGGCGCGGCTGGCGCCGGGCGTGCCGCGCGGGCTGACCACGGCGGCCTATGACCACGAAGGCTGGGCGCCGCTGGCGCCGGCGCGCTGCGACGAATTGCGGGCGATTGCCGATTATGACCGCACGGGCTCGGTCTTCATCAGCCACGAGGCCACCGATCTGGGCCGGCCCCGCGTGGCGGAGCTGAAGGCGCAGGGCGCGGCCATCCTGACCTGGACGATCCGTTCGCCCGCCGAAGAGGCGGCGGCGCGCGAGGTGGCGCAGAACATCACCTTTGAGAACTACCTTGCCGCGCTGCCGGCTTGACGCAGCCCTGGCGGGCGCCAGATTCGGCTGACCTGCCCCGCCAACCGGTGACCGCCTTGGAGCTTGACGCAGAACTGCTGGACGGGATGGAGGCGATTGCCCCCGGCGACTGGGATGCGCTTGCGCCGCCCGGCGCCCCGCCGCTGGACCCCTTCACCACCCACCGCTTTCTGGTGGCGCTGGAGCGTTCGGGGTCAACCGGCCCGGGCACCGGCTGGACGGCACGGCCCCTTGTGCTGCGTCGGGGCGGCCGGGTGGTGGCGGCGATGCCGCTATATGTGAAGACGCACAGTCAGGGCGAATATGTCTTCGACCATGGCTGGGCCGAGGCGCTGGAGCGGGCGGGCGGGCGCTATTACCCCAAGCTGCAGGTGGCCGCGCCCTTCACCCCGGCGACCGGACCGCGCTTTCTGGGGCCCGAGGCGCTGCGGGGCGCGCTGCTGCAGGCGGCGATCGGGCTGGTGCGGTCAAACGGGTTGTCGTCGCTGCACATCACCTTCTGCACGGGCGATGAGGCGGCGGCGCTGGCCGGGCAGGACGGGCTTCTGCACCGGGTGACGCAGCAATATCACTGGGAAAACCCCGGATACGGAAGTTTCGACGACTTCCTGGCCCAGCTTTCCAGCCGCAAGCGCAAGATGATCCGCAAGGAACGCGCGGCGGCGCAGGCCCATGGCCTGACCATCCGCAGCCTGACCGGCGACGAGTTGCGCCCCGGACACTGGGACGCGATGTGGGCCTTCTATCAGGACACCGGCAGCCGCAAATGGGGCCGGCCCTATCTGACCCGCGCCTTCTTTGACCATGTGCATCAGACGATGCGCGACGATGTGCTGCTGGTTCTGGCCGAAGCGGAGGGGCGGCCGGTGGCGGGGGCGCTGAACTTCATCGGGCGGCAGACGCTTTTCGGCCGGTATTGGGGGGCGCTGGCCGATTATCCCTGCCTGCATTTCGAACTGTGCTACTATCAGGCGATGGATTTCGCCATTGCCCGCGGCCTGCGGGTCGAGGCCGGGGCGCAGGGTGAACACAAGCTGGCGCGCGGCTATCTGCCCGCACCGGTGCATTCGCTGCACTGGATCGCCGATCCGGGCTTTCGCCGGGCGGTGGCACAGTATCTGGAGGGCGAACGGCGGGCGGTGGATGAAGAGATCGAGGTGCTGACCGCTTATGGCCCCTTCCGGCGCGGCGGCCGCGCGGACTGATGCGGCGGCCGGGGGTTTCACACCCCCGGACCCCCGTGGGATATTTATCGAGAGAGGATGAGGGCAGAACGGTTCTTCCGACTGCCGGGGAGGATGACTTGGGACTGACCTTCTATACCAACCCGATGTCGCGGGGGCGGATCGTGCGGTGGATGCTGGAAGAGGTGGGCGCCGACTATAAGACGGTGGTGCTGGATTACGCCACCACCATGAAGGCGCCGGAATATCTGGCGATCAACCCGATGGGCAAGGTGCCGGCGCTGGTCCATGACGGCGGCGTGGTGACCGAGGTGGCGGCGATCTGCCTATGGCTGGCCGAACGCTATCCGGCGGCGGGGCTGATACCGGCCGACCGCGGCGCGCTGTATCGCTGGATGTTCTTCGGCGCCGGGCCGCTGGAGCAGGCGGTGGTCAACACCGCCATGGGCTGGGTGCCGCCGCCGGAACGGCGCCGCGCCGTGGGCTATGGCTGTCTGGAGGATGTGCTGGCGACGCTGACCGGCCATCTGCAGGCCAGCCGCTATTTCTGCGGCGAGGATTTCAGCGTCGCCGATGTCTATGTCGGCAGCCAGATTGGCTGGGGCATGCAGTTCGGCACCCTTCCCGGAAACCCGGTTCTGGCGGGCTATTGGGACCGCATCAAGGACCGTCCGGCGCTGATGCGGGCCGGGGCCATCGACGAAGCCTTGATGAAGAAGGAGTAAGCCATGGCTGCAACGCTGTTGTCGGACGAAGACCGCGTGACGCGCCTGCCCGCACTGGGAGAGGCGGGCTGGTATGCCGTGCCCGGGCGCGATGCGATCCGCAAGATCTGGAAGTTCCGCAGCTTTTCCGAAGCCTGGGGCTTCATGTCGCGCGCGGCGCTGGTGGCCGAGAAGATGAACCACCATCCGGAATGGTCGAACACCTATAATGTGGTGGATGTGACGCTGACCACGCATGACTGCGACGGGCTGTCGGCGCTGGATGTGGAACTGGCGCAGAAGATGGACAAACTGGCGGGCGAGGCCACGGTTGTGGGCAACCATTCCGAGCCGGTCGAATGCCTGTGCAAGATACACGCCGCAGGCGGGGGCGGGGCGGCCTGAGCCGCCGCGCCTTTGGCGATCAGATCGCCTCGAGCATCGCCTCGCCGCCCGAGATTTCGCAGGCCGAGCTTTCCTGGCCCATGTTCAGCACCTTGACCACGCCGTCTTCGGCATAAAGTGCATAGCGCTTCGAGCGGTCGGCGAAGCCCAGATGCGGGACCGAGAATTCCATGCCGATGGCCTTGGTGAATTCCGACGACGCATCGCCCAGGAAGGTGATGCCGGCCGCCGCCGCGCCGGTGGATTCGCCCCAGGCCTTCATCACGAAGGGGTCGTTGACCGAAAGGCAGATCACCTCATCCACGCCCTTGTCGGCCAGTTTGCCGCGCACGCGCATGAAGCTGGGCACATGGGCGGTGGTGCAGGTGCCGGTAAAGGCGCCGGGCAGACCGAAGATCACGACCTTGCGGCCCTTCAGCTTTTCGCCCAGCGAAACGGCTTCGGCGCCGTTCGCGCCCATCTGCAGAAGGCTGGCCTCGGGCAGCCGGTCGCCTACGGAAATCGTCATTATGGTCCCTCGCGCGTTGCGTTTCCTGACTTCGGGGATATAGGCTCCGCGCCGGCGAAGGACCAGAGGGGGCGGCGATGGGCGGCGTGGTGATCGTAGGGGCGGGGCAGGCGGGCGCGGCGGTGGCGGCGAAACTGCGGGCGCTTGGCTATGCCGGTGAGGTCACGCTGATCGGCGAAGAGCCGGCCCCCCCCTATCAGCGCCCTCCGCTGTCGAAAGCCTATCTGATGGGCGAGATGGAGGAAGAGCGGCTGTGGCTGCGCGCGCCCGATTTCTGGGCGGCGCAGGGCATCACGCTGCGGCTGGGCCGGCCGGTGACGGCCGTCGACACGGCGGCGCAGACGGTGACGGTGGGCGATGAGGTGCTGGGTTATGACGATCTGGTGCTGACGACCGGGTCGGCGCCCCGGCGGCTGCCGGCGGCGATCGGCGGCGATCTGGCGGGGGTTTTCACCGTGCGGACGCTGGCCGATGTCGATGCGATGCGGGCCGAGTTTGCGCCGGGCCGGCGGCTGGTGGTGGTGGGCGGCGGCTATATCGGGCTGGAGGCGGCGGCGGTGGCGCGCAAGCTGGGGCTTGAGGTCACGGTGATCGAGATGGCGCCGCGCATCCTGCAACGGGTGGCGGCGCCCGAAACCTCGGACTGGTTCCGCGCGCTGCATACGGGGCACGGCGCGATGATCCTTGAGGACACCGGGCTGGAACGGATTACCGGCAGCGGCCGGGCGGACGGGGTGCTGTTGAAGGACGGGCGGCGGCTGCCGGCGGATTTCGTGGTGGTGGGGGTGGGCATCACCCCGGGCACCGCGCTGGCCGAGGCGGCGGGGATCGCGCTGGAAAACGGCATCCGCACCGATGCGCAGGGCCGGACCAGCGCGCCCCATGTCTGGGCGGCGGGCGATTGCGCCAGTTTTCCCTGGCAGGGCGGGCGCATCCGGCTGGAATCGGTGGGCAACGCCATTGATCAGGGCGAGATGGTGGCGGCGAATATCCTGGGCGCGGGGCAGGATTATCAGGCCAGGCCGTGGTTCTGGTCGGATCAGTATGACTGCAAGCTGCAGATCGCCGGGCTGAACGCGGGCTATGACCGGGTGGTCACGCGGCCGGGCGACGGCGGCGGGGCAAGCTTCTGGTATTACCGGGGCGATGTGCTGCTGGCGGTGGATGCGATGAACGATCCGCGCGCCTACATGGTGGGCAAGCGGCTGATCGAGGCGGGCAAGTCGCCCGACCCCGGCCTGCTGGCCGATCCGGCGACCGATCTGAAGGCGCTGTTGCGGTGAGGATCATCGGCGGCGCGCGGCGCGGCCTGCAACTGGCCGATGTGGGGGCGGGCGATCCGGCGGCCCATCTGCGCCCCACCTCGGACCGGGTGCGCGAGGCGATCTTCAACCTGCTGATCAACGGCGGCTATGGCGACCCGATCACCGATGCCCGGGTGCTGGACCTGTTTGCCGGCACCGGCGCGCTGGGACTTGAGGCGCTGAGCCGGGGTGCCGCCCGGGTGGCCTTTGTCGAAGACGGGGCGGCGGCGCGGGCGCTGTTGCGGCGCAACATCGAACTGATGAAGGCGATGGGCGTCACCGATGTCTGGCGCCGCGATGCCACGCGGATGGGGCCGAACCGCGGGCCGGGCTATGACCTGATCTTCCTGGACCCGCCCTATGGCAAGGCTTTGGGCGAGGCCTGCCTTGCCTCTTGCCTCGAGGGCGGCTGGCTGGCGCCCGGGGCGCTGGTGGTGTGGGAGGAAGGCCAGCGGCCCGAACCGCCCGCCGGGTTCGAACTGCTGGATCAAAGGAAATACGGCGACACGCTGGTGACGCTGCTGCGGGCGCCCGAAGCGGGCTGAGCCCCGCGCAACCCCCGCAAGAACCGCCGGCGGCGACCCGGCCCCATGGGTGGAAAGCCCGCCGCAGACCTGTAGCCGGAAAACCGCATTATGGCGAAACTGGGGGGAAATTTGGGCAGTTTCGCCCCGTTCCCTTTGAATCCGCTGGATTTTGAGCGGCGGCCTGCGTATCTCTGTCTGCAATCGGCACCCGAACGGGGCCCATAACAGCCCGGAACAATCCAGGGCATTGAGGCGGAGTAGTAAGTATGGCTGCGGCGATTGATTTCGCCGTCCGCGGTGTGGCGGGCGGTCTTCAGCATGGCTCGGTGGCAGGTGATGCACAGGGCAATTTCATTCAGGTCGGTTCGGGTGACAGCGTTTCGCTGCACCTCTCGCGGTCCAGCATTGTGGGCTACGAGCGCCAGGGCGGCGACCTTCTGATCAAGCTGACCGACGGAAGGACCATCGTTCTGGATGGGTATTTCGAGGCAGCGCCGGGGGACACCAACCGGCTTTACCTGTCGTCCGACGACCAGATCGTCGAGGTTGTCCTGTCCGACAGCGGCAACGGCATGCTTTACGCCAATTACGGCCCCGTACAGGGCTGGGAGAAGTGGAGCCCGCTGGACGACCTGACCTTCTCGGGCGGTGACGGCGTCAGCGAGATCATGGTGGCCTCAAGCGAACCGGCCGGCATGGCGCCCATCATCCCCGGCCTGATCGGCGGGCTGGGCGGCCTTGGCACGGCGGCGGCGATCGCGGGCGGCGCGGTGATCATCGGCGGTGGCGGCGGTGGCCGCGCGCAGCCCACGGTGGACGCGCAACCCACGACCACGGTCACCACCAACACCCAGAACCCGGCGCTGAACGTCTCGGGCACCGGTGAGCCGGGCGACAGCGTGGTTGTCACCATCGGCAACCAGAGCCAGACCACCACCATCACCGAGAACGGCACCTGGACGGTGACCTTCCCGGGCACCGGCCTGCCGGCTGACGGCAGCTATAACGCGCAGGTCGTGGTGACGACGCCCGACGGCGGCACCACCAACCTGACCGGCCCGCATTTCGTGCTGGACCTGACGCCGCCCGATGTCAGCGTGACCTCGGGCACCAAAAGCAACGGCGATGTCGAGAACCTGACCGAATACCAGGACGGCGTGACCATCGGCGGCACGGGCGAACCGGGCGCGGCGATCTCGGTCACGGTGGGCGGGGCGACCCAGACCACTACGATCAACGCGCAGGGCAACTGGAGCGTGACCTTCACCCAGTCGCAGGTGGCGGCGGGCGAATATGAGGCGGCGGTGACCATCACCGCGACCGATGCACTGGGCAACGTGACGACGCGCAACGAAGTGCTGGTGGTCGATACGGTTCCACATCCGATCACCTTCCACTCCGTCACCGCCGACAACACGGTGAACTTTGCCGAAAATCAGGGCGCGGTCGTGATGACCGGCACCTCGACCCCCGGCGCGACCATCACCTTGACCCTGCAGGGCCACACTCAGACCGCCGTGGTGGGTGCCGATGGCAGCTGGTCGGTCAGCTGGGCGGCGGGCACCATCGCGGCGGGCGAATATTCGGCCTCGATGACCGCGACGACGACCGACAGCGCCGGCAACGTGACCACCGTCACCAAGACCTTCCTTGTCGATACCGTGACCTCGGTCGGCTTTACCGGCAGCGTGGCGGGTGACAATGTGGTCAACGCGACCGAGGCGGCCGGCGGCATCGTGCTGACCGGCACGGCCCAGCCGGGCGCCACGGTTTCGGTGGCCTGGGGCGGCAGCACCCTGCCCGCCACCGTGGGCACCGATGGCACCTGGAGCGTCACCTTCCCCGGCGGCACTCTGGCGGGGGGCACCTATGCCTCGACCGCGACGGTGACGGCGACCGACGCCGCCGGCAACACCTCCAGCGCGACGCGCAGCATCCAGGTCGATACCCAGACCTCGGTTGCGGTGAACCCCGGTCAGGCGGGCGGCGACAACCTTCTGAACGGGACCGAGGCCGCGGGCGGCCTGCAGCTGACCGGCACGGCCGAGGCGGGGGCAACGGTTCAGGTGACCTTCCAGGGCGTGACCCGCACGGTCACCGCCAACGGCAGCGGCCAGTGGACCGCCAGCTGGACCGCGGCCGAGGTTCCTGCGGGCACCTACAATGCCACGGTTCAGGTGACGGCGACCGATGTGGCGGGCAACACCGCCTCGACCAGCCACGCGCTGCGGATTGATACCGAGGTGACGCCTTTCACCCGCACCACCCTTTCGACCGGGGCCGACAACGTGCTGAACGCCGCCGAGGCCGCGAACGGCCTGACGGTGACCGGCACGGTCGAGCCGGGTTCGACGGTGGTCGTCCGCTTCGGCTCGGGCGCGACCCGTTCGGCCACTGTGGCGGCGGACGGCACCTGGACGGTGACGGTTCCGGCCGGCGAGGTTCCGGCGGGCCAGAACAACGTGACGCTGACCGCCACCGCCACCGACGCGGCCGGCAACAGCCGCACCCTGACCGAGACGGTCGCGGTGGATACCACGGTGGTCAACTTTGCCGCCACCTCGGGCACGATCGGCGGCGACGGCATCCTGAACGCGGCCGAAGTGGCCGCCGGAATGACCATGTCGGGCACCGCCGAAGTGGGGGCGACGCTGGTCATCCGGCTGGCCAACGGGTCCAGCCATACGGTCACCGTGGGGGCGGACGGCAAGTGGTCCACCACCTTCACCGCCGCCGAACTGCCGACGGGCGAGGTTTCGTCCTCGGTCACGGTGACGGCGACCGACCTTGCCGGCAACACCGCCAGCTTCACCCAGAACTTCGCCGTCGATACCGTGGCGCCGAAGGACCCCTGGATCACCAATGACGCGGGCACGGGCAACCTGATCTCGGGCATCGCCACGGCGGCGGCACCGGGCGACATGGATTTCTTCACCGTCGCCCAGAACGGCACCGTGACCGAACTGACGCCGCAGGTCACCTTCAACGGTGACGTGATGGTGAACGGCCACAACGTGCCGTCGGAATGGGCCTTCTTTTCGACCCCCGTTCAGGACGGCAGCTATCTGGTGATCCGCGATCAGGATGCGGCGGGGAATGAATCCTCGACGCTCTACATCCGCAACACCACGGGCGAAGTGGTGGTCGATGCCAGCCGGGCGGGCCTGTCGGGCTTTGACTTCGGCACCATCGACCTGACGGCGGCCGATGCCAGCCTGACCCTGACCGAAGCCCAGATCAACGCGCTGACCGGGACGGACAAGCAACTGACGGTGACGGGCGATGCCGATGACGTGGTGAACCTGTTGGGCGGCGTGGCCACCGGCACGACCACGATGATCGACGGTGAGACCTACAAGCTCTACCTCGTCGGGTCGGGCGGCGCCTCGGTGCTGGTGGACGACGACATCACCATCACCACCGCGGCGGTCTGAGGCCGGAACGGAGGCCGCGGCCATGCCCGGCAGCAAGGTGAGACACCAACGGACAGGGGCCCGCGCGGCCCTTGGCCCGGCGCTGACGGCGCTGGCGCTTCTGGCCGGCTGCGGTCAGGGCGGTATCGTCAGCATGGCGCGGAACGACCCCACCGCTCCGGCGGGCGCGGCGATGCCCGAGGCCGCCGCGCAGTCGCAGCGTATCGCGGGGCTTCAGGCCCGGCGCAGCCTGCTGCCGCCGGGCGGCGCCTATGCGCAGGTGGCCGATGCGGTGCTGCGCGCCGACAGCGGCGCCAGTGCGGCGCAGTTGCGCATGGCGCGGCTGAAGGCCGAGGCGCGCGACAAGAACTGGCTGCCCCGCATCGGCCCCTCGGTGACGCTGTCGTCGCTGTCGGGTCTGGCGGCGGGGCTGCTGATTGATCAGGCGCTGTTCGACAACGGCCGCCGCAAGGCCGAGCGGGCGCATGCCGCCGCCGATGTCGAGGTGGCGGCGGTGGCGCTGGCCACCGACATCAACGCGCGGGTTCATGACGGGCTGGTCGCCCATGTGACGGCCGAACGCGCCCGGGCGCAGGCGGCGGTTTCGGCGCGCGCGCTGGCGCGGATCGAGGATTTCGCGCGCATCATGGACGAACGGGTGGCGGGCGGGTTGTCCGACCGCTCGGAAGCGCAGGTGATCGCACAGAAACGGGCCGAATTCGCCGCGATGCTGGCCTCGGACCGGCAGGCCGAGGCGGTGGCTGCGGCCGATCTGGCGGCGCTGTCGGGGGGCGCCGCGTCTTCGGTGCGCGGCATCGACCGGCTGGCCGTGGGCACCGCCACCGCCCGCCCCCTGTCGGTGGAAAAGGCCGAGGCCGAAGGCGCCCGCGCCGTCGCCGAGGCGCAGATGGAGCGCGCCGACCTGCTGCCGGGCCTTTCGGCCGGCGTGAATGTGGGCACAGACGGGATCGACCCCGGCATCCGTCTGGGCGGCGGGCTTCTGGGCATGGGCACCAAGGCCGAGGTGGCGGCGCTGGAGGCGACGGGCGACGCCATGG
>JACZKR010000291.1 GCA_014859945.1 Paracoccaceae bacterium
GCCCCATCCTCTCTCGGAAAATATCCTCGGGGGGTGAATGCCCCGGCGGGGCAGAGGGGGGCAGACGGCCCCCCTTTCGCCGCTTGACGCCCGCGCAGCCATCGGCAAGCCTCGCGCCATGTTCCCGATCCGAGATCACAACCCCTCGGGGCGCACGCCCTATGTCACCTGGACGCTGATCGCGGCCAATACCGGCATCTTCCTGACCTATTGGTTCAGCTTCACCGCCGACTGGGAACTGACGCGGTTCTTCCTGACCTGGGGCCTGGTGCCCGGCAAGGTGACCCATGGCATCGCACCGCAGACCATCATCACCTCGATGTTCCTGCACGGCGGCTGGATGCACCTGATCGGCAACATGTGGTTCCTCTGGCTCTTCGGCGACAACATGGAGGATGAGATGGGCCACACCCGCTTCCTTCTGTTTTACCTTGGCGCCGGTCTGGTGGCGGCGGCGCTGCAGATCGCGGTCGATCCGCACTCGCCCGTGCCGATGGTCGGGGCTTCGGGGGCGATTGCCGGGGTGATGGGGGGCTATCTGCTGTTGTTCCCCAGGGCGCGGATCGACGTGCTGTTCATCATCGTCATCTTCTTCCGCATCTTCGCCATTCCGGCCTGGATCGTGCTGGGCGTCTGGTTCGGGCTGCAGCTGTTCAACGGCGCCGTCACCCCCACCGATGGCGGCGGGGTCGCTTATTGGGCGCATGTGGGCGGCTTCTTCGGCGGGCTGGCGCTGGCCCTGCCGGCGCTGCTCCGGCGGGGCGGCAAGGCCTACTGGACGGAAACCAAGGGCCATCCGCCCCATCCGCCGGCGGTCTATCCCACGGGGCGCAGTTCCATCCCCCGCGTGCCCCGCCGCTGAGAAGCGGCGGTAGATCGTCTTCCTGCCCGGGAATCAAGCACGAAGTGCGCCCGGGCAATGCCCGACCGCCCCCTCGGGCGGGCATTCTGCAACGTCTCAAGACGCGCCGCCTCGGCAGTTCTTGAACCATAAACCAAGGGGCTCCAACGTCGGCTGCCCACCCGGCGGCCGGGCATTGCCCTGTGGTGGCGCCCCTGGCCCAGAGGCCCCCACGCCAACATGGTTAACGATTCGTCATCGCACCGCGCGTAGAGACGGAAGGAAGACGCGGGGAAGACGGCAAGAAGACGCCCCTCACCCCCGCATTCCGGCAGATTTATGCAGCGATCTCAGGCCTTTGCGCAGGCCGGGCAATCGGGGCGCCGCTTTACCCGCACCTCGCGCGTCTCACCGTAAAGCGCGTCATGAATGACCAGCCGTCCCGCCAGCGTTTCGCCCGCGCCGGTCAGGTGTTTGACCGCCTCCATCGCCATCATCGACCCGATGATGCCGGGCAGGGGCGCCACCACCCCGGCCTCGGCGCAGGAAGGCACCATGCCGGGGGCGGGGCGTTCTGGGAAAACGCATTCGTAACAGGGGCTTCCATGGGCGGGGTCATATAGCGAAAGCTGCCCCTCCCATTGCGTCATGGCGCCCGCAACCAGCGGCTTGCCCAGCTTCGCGCAGACCCGGTTCACCAGATAGCGCGTGTCGAAATTGTCGGTGCCGTCCAGCACAAGATCATATTCGGCGATCAGCGCCTCGGCGATGTCTTCGGTCAGCCGCCGCTGATAGGGCCGCAGGGTGACAAAGGGGTTCAGCGCCTTCACCGCGATCTCGGCCGACTGCACTTTCGGCAGGCCAATGCGTTGATCGGAAT
>JACZKR010000292.1 GCA_014859945.1 Paracoccaceae bacterium
CGGGTGGGTTCCTTGGAAAACTGTGATCTGTCAGCCGCTTACCGGCAGGCGGAAGGTGATCGAGGTGGGCCGGTCATAGCCCGGATGCGCCGTCCGGCCGGTTTCGGTGAAGCCCAGTGCGGTGAAGGTGGCGTGGTTTTCGGTCAGTTCGACCCTTGTCTGCAACTCCACCGCCGGCAGATCCAGCGCCCTGGCACGGGCCACCGCGACGGCCACCATCTGCCGCGCCAGACCCTTGCTGCGATGGTCCGCCACGACGGCCAGTTTGCCGAGGTAGAGGCAATTTTCCTTGTTTGTCAGGAACATGCAGGCCACCGGAGGCGCGCCGATGGCCCAGACCTCACCCGCAGTTGCCTGCTGACGGATATCCCCAACCGTCAGCCGGTGCATCGAGGAGGGCGGGTCGATGCGGGCGTCCATATAGGCGAAGCTGTCCTGCACCAGTTGCAGGACGGGCCGAAAATCCGACGTGGAATCAAGGCGATAGGGTGTCATTGGCGGGGCAGGTCATCGGACAGGTGCAGCCAGGGCAGGTGTTCGGCCCAGAAGTAATGCCGCTCGGGCCGGTAAGCCGCCGGATCGTCCAGCGTGGCGGCGTAGAAGTGCTTTTCGCCCGGGAAACGGGCGCTGGAATAGCTGAGCTGCGTGCCGCAGCGGGGGCAGAATTCGCGCCATGTGCCGGGGCTGGATTCATAGCTGGCAGGCGTCAAGCCATTGAATTCCCACGCCCCATCCGCCACCCCGAAGAAGGATGCCATCGCCGAGGCGGTGGCCCGCCGGCAGCTTTCGCAGTGACAGTGCCCTTGCCACAGCGGTGCAGCGGTGCAGCGGAAGGTGATGGCGCCGCACAGGCAGCGGCCGGAATAGGGTGGATCCATGCGGCACCTCCTGCGCCGGGGGGCATCCGGCGATCTGACGTTTAATCCATTGAAAAAGCGAGGAAAAGTCAATCTTGAATCCGTCTTCCCGGCGTCTTCTTTCCGTCTCTACGCGCGCAGGGACCGGCATTTCTTAACCATCATTCGCGAATCGCCTTGCGCGCCCGCAGCGGCGACGGGGCGCAGGCGGTGGCAAACACCTGCCGCGGCCCGGCGCTAAAGCCCCGCAGCCGCAAGATGTTGGGGATAAGCTGCGGCATCCTGCCAGATGCGGGGGGGCGGTGCTTGACTCATCGGGGCATCGCACCGACGATGTCAGGCCATCCAGCCCCGGGGCATTCCTTGCGCTTCAATCGCCTGCGTCTGAACGGCTTCAAGAGCTTCGTCGATCCCACCGATCTGGTGATTCACGAGGGGCTGACCGGTGTGGTCGGGCCGAACGGCTGCGGCAAGTCGAACTTGCTGGAGGCGCTGCGCTGGGTGATGGGCGAAAACCGCCCCAGCGCCATGCGCGGCGGCGGGATGGAGGATGTGATCTTCAACGGCGCGGCCACGCGCGGCGCCCGCCACTTTGCCGAAGTGGTGCTGCAACTGGACAATTCGGAACGTCTGGCGCCCTCGGGCTTCAACGATGCCGATGTGGTCGAGATCACCCGGCGGATCACCCGCGATGCCGGCAGCGCCTACAAGCTGAACGGCAAGGAAATTCGCGCCCGCGATGTGCAGATGCTGTTCGCCGATGCCTCGACCGGGGCGCATTCGCCGGCGCTGGTGCGGCAGGGGCAGATCTCGGAACTGATCAACGCCAAGCCGAAATCGCGCCGCAAGGTGCTGGAGGATGCGGCGGGGATCGGCGGCCTGTATCAGCGGCGGCACGAGGCGGAACTGAAGCTGCAGGGCGCCGAGCAGAACCTGTTGCGGGTCGATGACGTGCTGGAGCAGCTGGCCCAGCAGCTTTCAACGCTGACCCGGCAGGCCAAGCAGGCGGCGCGCTACCGCGAGATCGGTGAAGAGTTGCGCAAGACCGAGGGCATGCTTCTGCTGCGGCGCTGGCGCGAGGCGGACCGGGCGCGCGAAGAGGCCGAGGCGCAGTTGCGGCAGCGCGTGGTCGAGGCGGCGCAGGTCGAGGCGGCGGTGCGCGCGGCGGCAAAGCAGCGGGCGGGGGCCGAGGATGTGCTGCCCCCCCGACGCGAGGAAGAGGCGATTGCGGCGGCGATCCTGCAGCGGCTGGTGGTGCAGCGCGACGCGCTGGGCGATCAGGAGGCGCGGGCGCGGCAACTGATCGACACGCTGCGCGGCCGGATTGCCGAGCTGGACCGCGATGCCGAACGCGAGGCCGGGCTGAACCGCGACGCGGGCGAGGTGATCGGCCGGCTGGACTGGGAGGTCGAGCAGCTGCAGCGCGCCCATGACGGGCATGATGACCGGCTGGCCGAGGCGGCCGAGGC
>JACZKR010000293.1 GCA_014859945.1 Paracoccaceae bacterium
GCCAGCGCTCGATCAGCGCCTGCACCGCATGGGGCAGCCCCGCCGGGCGGTCCTCGGCCTCATGGCGGTTCTCATAGAACCCGGCCGCCAGCAGCAGCACCGCCTGCGCCAGATCGGCCGGCACCGCCGCCCAGCCCGCGCCAAAGCCCGCCTCGAAGATCACCTCGGCGCGCCCGCCTTCGGGCACCACCGGCAGCAGAACGCCCACCGCCGCCAGCTTGGGCCGCGCCATATCCGCCACCAGCCGCCAGCGGTCGGGGCCAAGCACCGTCTCGGCGCCCTGCGCGTCGATCACCTTCACCGACAGCACCGCCGAAACGGGCGCCAGCGGCAGGGGCTGGGCATCGCCCTGGCGCCAGTCCTCCAGCACCAGCTTGTACTGACGTGCAAGAAGCGCCTTCGCCGTCCGCCCCTCGATCACCGCCATCGCCGCCCGCAGATAGCCCTCGATCAGCCCGTCCTGCATGCCGTCATCGGCAAAGCCCGAGCCCAGACGCAGATGGTCCTTCAGCGCCTGCACCGGCAGCGCCGCGCCGGGCACCGTCGTCAATTCCGTCAGCATCATCTTCCCGTATCCCTTGCCAAAGCCCCGCCATGGACGCGCACCCCGCACCGCTCGGACGGAGGGAGCAGCTAGACGGCGCGGTCAAACCCGGCGCGCGCCCATGCCCGGCCCCGAAGGGCCGGACATCCCGGCCCCTTACGAGACCGCGATCTTCAGAAGCTTGATCGCCGCAAAGTCGGTGACATCGCCGCCCACCCGCTTCGAGGCGTAGAACAGCACATGCGGCTTGGCGCTGAACGGATCGCGCAGGATGCGCAGGTCCGGACGCTCGGCAATGGTATAGCCGGCGCGGAAGTCACCGAAGGCAATCGGATAGGTGTTCGCCCCCACATCCGGCATGTCCTCGCAGATCAGCACCGGATAGCCCATCAGCTGCGGCGGCTGGCCGGCCTGCAGGCTGTCGCCCCACATGAAGCGGCCGTCGGCATCCTTCATCTTGCGCACCGCGCCCGCGGTCTTCGAGTTCATCACGAACGTGCCGTTGGCGCGGTAATCGGCCCCCAGCGCATAGACCAGGTTCACGATGCAGTCGCTGGCATTGGTGGTGGCAAAATCGGCCGCCGCACCCGAGGGCACATAGCCCAGGCTGCCCCAGGTCCAGGACGCATTCGCCACCTTGGCCGGCAGCAGGATGCCCTTGGGCTTGTCCACCCCGTCACCGTTGATGAAGGCACCCGCCTCGGCACGGATGAAGCGGGTGGCGATCTTGCCGGCCAGCCAGCCTTCCACGTCAAAGGCGCTGTCATCCAGCAGTCGCTGGCTGGCCTTCGGCATCGCCGACAGCTCATGCAGCTTGATCGAGATGCGCTCGATGGTCGGCGTGGTGGTTTCGCTCTGCGATCCGGTCTCGGTCGCCCAGCCCGAGCCCACTTCGCTGCGGTCGATCAGCACATCGAAAGACACCGCATCGACCTGCGCCACATTGGCCACCGCCCGCAGCGAGGCCGTCGACAGCAGCATCGAGCGGATGGTGTCCGCCGTCTGCGGGTCCACCAGATAGCCGCCATCGGCCGCAACGGCGGTCGACATCGCCTTGCCTTCCAGCACAAGGCCCCGCAGCCCGTCATCATCGCCCGAGCGCAGATAGGCGCCGAAGGCCTTCTTGTGGGGCACCTCACGCTCGGCCGCGGCCGAAAGCGGGGGGCGGGAATAGGTCGCGGTCTTGGCGTTCAGCATGTTCAGTCGCTCTTCCTGATGTTGCAGCGATTTCTTCACTTCCACCTGAAAGCCATTGAAGGCGTTCAGAAAACCGGCCATGGCCTGCGCCGTCTCCGGGTCATGGGCCGGGAACAAGCCTTCCCCGGCCCGAGAGGTTGTCTCGGTCATCTCTTCATCCTTTCCGTAATGGCCCTACCGGGCCGCGCCCGCCGCCCAGACCAGCCGGGCCTCTTCAAGAACCTGTGTCAGCCCGTGCCACATCCCGGCCGCCGCCGACTTGGCCGCCACCCGCGCTTCAGGCAGCATCGGGAAGGTGACCAGCGACACCTCCCAAAGCTCCACTTCCTGCAGCAGGCGCTGGCCCTTCCTGTCACGCTCGGCCCGCAGGGTGCGGTAGCCGATCGACAGCCCGTCGATGGCGCCCGCCTCCAGCAGCGCCGCCGCCTCGCGGCCCCGCGCCACTTCGGTCAGAAGACGCCCCTTCACCCAAAGGCCGGTGGCATCCTCGCGCACCTCGTCCCAGATGCCGATGGGCTGTGCCGGGTCGTGCTGCCACAGCATCTTGACCGCCCGGCCCCCCGCCGCCAGCCGCTTCAGACTGGCGGCATAGGCGCCCTTCAGCACCACGTCGCCGCCCTGATCGCGCTGGCCGAACAGGCTGGCATAGCCCTCGATCACCCGGCCCTCGCGCAGCACCAGCCCCTCGGCGGGCCGGTGGTCCTTGCGTTCAGGCGCCCCGTTTGTCGCGTCCATCTTCACCTCATCGCCGTTCGGATGATGGCCTCGGCGCCCTGCGCCAGCAGAAAGGCCGCCACCCCGTAAACCCCCAGCCAGATGCGCTTTTCCAGCCGCTCCAGCACCGCGTCGATCTGCGCCAGCCGCCAGTCCAGCGCCGCCCAGCGTTCCTCGGCCACCCGCTCGTTGGCCTCGATCCGCGCCGCCGCCGCGTCGAAACTGTCGTAAAGAAAGCGCGACCCGGCCGCCGTCTGTGGCCGCCGCGCGCTCATTCTTCCTCCGCCAGACGCGGCAGGCCCAGGATCAGCCGCTTCTCGGCCGGCGTCAGGAAATCGGCCGCCCCCACCCGCGCCCATTGCTGGTCACGCTCGGCCGCCAGCGCCGGGATCTGGTCAAGGTCGGGGCGCAGCTCCACCGCCTCACCGGTGAAACCCGCCAGCCAGTGGCTGACCGCCGCCGTCACCCGCGCCACCAGGGGCAGCACGGTCAGCCGGTAGAAGGCGCGGTTCGCCTCCTGGTAATTGGCATAGGTCGCATCGCCCGGAATGCCCATCAGCATCGGCGGCACCCCGAAGGCGATGGCAATCTCGCGCGCCGCCGCCTGCTTGGTCTGGTGAAACTCCATGTCCGAGGGGCTGAAGCCCATCGGCTTCCAGTCCAGCCCCCCCTCCAGCAGCATCGGCCGGCCGGCATTGCGCGCGCCCTGATGATGCGCCTCCATCTCGCCCACCAGCCGGTCATACTGGTCGGGCGTCAGCTGGCCCTGCCCGTCGGTGCCGCGAAAGACGATGGCGCCCGAGGGCCGCGCGGCATTGTCCAGCAGCGCCTTCGACCAGGCGCTGGCGCTGGAATGCACGTCAATCGCCGTCGCCGCCGCCTGCAAGGGCGAAAAGCCGTAATGGTCGTCCTGCGGATGGAAGGTGCGGATATGGCAGACCGGCTGCGCGCCGCCCCCCATGTCAAAGCGGTGGCTGCGCCCGGCGACCGTATAATCATAGGCCACCGGCCAGCCATCCGCCCCCGGCACCAGCGCCATCCGGTCTGGCCGCAGCACATGCAGTTCTGCGGGCAGCGCGGTGGCGCCGGGGACGGCCTCAAGATAGGCATTGCCGGCCAGCAGAAGGAAGCCATAGACCGCCTCGAACAGTTCCGCCCGCCCCTGTGCGCCGTTCGGCCGGCGGATCAGCTCCAGCACCGGATGGGTTTCATAGCGCCGCTCGGCATCCTGCAAGACCAGCGGCAGCGCCGCCGCCGCCTCGGCAATCAGCTTGACGGCGCGAAAGCCGATCGGATTGCCCTGAAAGCCCGAACGCGCCAGCGAAACCGCGTCGCGCGGGCTCCAGGCCACGCGCCCCGCATTGCCCCAGGCCACCACCCGGCCGGTGGCCGAGGCCTTCTGCTCGGGCGTCTTCGCGCCGGTGCGTTTGAGAAAGTCGAACATGCTGAGCCTCTCCATCCTGCACCGGGCCGCCCC
>JACZKR010000294.1 GCA_014859945.1 Paracoccaceae bacterium
CCTCATCCGCGGTTTCGGGCAGGGGCGCCAGCGCGCCGCGCAGCGTGCCGGCGGCCCCGGCATCAAGCGACGCCACCAGCGCGCCGCCTTCCTCCAGATCATAGACCGGATCGCCGAAGGCCAGCAAAGGTTCGGGCGCGGGCGGGCGGCCCCGGGCCAGCGCGATGGTCTTCAGCGCAAAGACCGAAGGCAGCACCGTCACCGCATGATGGCGGATCAGCCAGTCGGCCTGCGCCAGATCCTCAGATTCCGGCGGGGCCACCACCAGAAGCTGCGGCGGCAGGCCGGCCACGGCGCCGCGCAGGTCGAAATAGAGGTTCTCTTTGCCGGCAAAGACCGGCTCCAGCGCGGCCAGCGTCTCGGCATAAAGCCAGTGGGCAGCGTACAGGTCGAACCCGGGGCCGGTCGCCGGCGCCTCACCCTCCAGCGCGGCGGCGGCGCGGGTGCCAAGGCGCAGCGCAATGCCCGCCCTGGTATCGGCCACGGCGCCGGGAAAGCTGTCGGCGGTCCAGTTGAGAAGCTGCCAGTCCACCGCCTCGCGGCTGATCGCCATGGCCATTTGGGCATCACCTTCGGCGGGGCTGATGTCGATGACAAGAAGCGCCTCATCCGGCCCGAGGGCAGCCTGCACCTCGGCCAGCGTCATCCGCCCGCCGCCGATCAGGTCCAACATCCCCGGCGCGCTGACATCCAGCGCCGCCCAGAGGTCATCAGCCTTTTGCCGCGTCTCGGCCAGATCGCGGCGCATCTGGCTTTCGCGCGCTGCGTCACGCTCGGCAAGCGGCAGATTGGTCTGCACCAGCAGCGCCGCCTGCAATTGCGCCGAACGCTCGCCCAAATCGGTCGCGGCGCGGAACTGGGCCGCCGCCTCGCCGTCTCCCAGCGCCAGCCGCTGCGCCAGGATAAGTGCCGAAGCCGCCGCAGCCGAACCCTGCGCCTCTTGCGCGACCATCAGCACGCCATCGGCCACCTCTTCTGGCGTCATGCCGCCCGTTGTACGCAGGCTGCTGAGCAGATCATAGGCAAAAGCCCGGCTGCCCGACCCCGCCTCGGCGGCCAGTTTCAGCGTGTCCCAGGCGCGGCGCAATTGCGCCGGATCGCTGGTGTCGGCCAGCATCGCGGCAAGGTCCAGCCGCGCCCGCCCTGTCGGCCCGGCCGTGGGCGAAAGCAGGCTTTCGCGCAGCGCCACCACTTCGGCCTGCAGGGCCAGCCCGGCGGCAAAGCCGGGGCTGTCCGGCCCGCCCCGGGTTTCAAGCAGGGCGCGCTGCGCCAGAACATCGCTCATCACAAGGCTTTGCGCGCCGAAGGTCTCAAGCACCAGCGCCCCCACCCGCTGCACATGCGCAGGCAGATCGTCCCGCCGGCCCGACCGCCAGAGCGCCTGCCCGTATTCCACCTGCGTGTAGATCGTCTGCGGATGGCCGGCGCCAAAGGCGGCCTCGAACAGCGGGATCGCTTCGGCATAGGCATCGGCAGCGGCATCAGAGCGGCCAAGGTCCGTCAGGGTGCGCGCGATGGTGCGCGCCACGGTCGCGGCATCGCGCGGCGCCCCCGGATCATTCGCCAAGCGCATCTGCTGCAGCGCCTGCGCGTAATAGGCCAGCGCCTCGTCCTTGTAGCCCAGCCTGCTATAGGTCGAGGCAAGGTTGTAGCGCCATTTCACCACGATATAGGCATCGTCGCCCAGCACAGTCTCGGCCACCCGCACCGTCTGCACCGCAAGGGGAAGTGCCTCATCTGCGCGGCCCGTTTCGGACAGGATCACCGAAAGCGCATTGGCGGCGGCAAGGGTGCGGGGGTGGTATTCCCCTTTGGTCGCCAGCCAGCGTGCATGAACATGGCGGAACATCGCCACGGCCTCTTCCAGCTTGTCCTGCTGGCGCAGCGCATTGGCCAGCGTGATCTGCACATCCAGCACTTGCGCCGAATCTGGCCCGAACTCGGCACTCGCCTGCGCGGCCGCTGCAAGGGCCGCCACTTCGGCACCTGCATAATCCCCCGCGTCGTAAAGTTGCTCCACTGCCTCCGCCCGGGCCTTGTGATCGGCAAGTCCCTCGGCCAAAACCGGTAGGCCGGCCAGTTCAAGGGTGACGAGACAGGCTAGAAACGTCACAATGCGCATGGGGCCTCCGGCTTTTCCCGCAGCCAGCCTAGCAGCGCCGCGCCGCCCTGTTGAATGACAATTTTCGTCAGCCGTGGCCGGAAGGGTTGTTAGCGCTAACAACATCTGCTAAAACGTTCCCGCCCACTGACGCGCCTGCCCGAGAGGAGCCGCCATGCCACTCAACCCCGTGATCGACCGCGTCACCGACCGCATCCGCGAACGTTCGGCCACGTCCCGCACCGCCTATCTGGCGCGGATCGCCGCTGCGGGCCGGGCCGGCCCGGCGCGCGGGCATCTGGCCTGCGGCAATCAGGCCCATGCCTATGCCGCGATGGGCGCCGACAAGACGGCGCTGGCCGAAGGCCGCCTGCCGAACATCGGCATCGTCACGGCCTATAACGACATGCTTTCCGCCCACCAGCCCTATGAGGATTACCCCAAGATCATCCGTGAGGCCGCCCGCAAGGCCGGTGCCACGGCGCAGGTGGCGGGCGGGGTTCCGGCGATGTGCGACGGGGTCACGCAGGGCCAGCCGGGGATGGAGCTTTCGCTTTTCTCGCGCGATGTCATCGCCTTGGCCGCCGGTGTCGCGATGAGCCACAACACCTTTGACGCGGCCCTCTATCTGGGCGTCTGCGACAAGATCGTGCCGGGCCTGATCATGGCGGCGGCAACCTTTGGCCATGTGCCGGCGGTCTTCGTGCCGGCGGGGCCGATGACTTCGGGCATTCCGAACGACCAGAAGGCCAAGGTCCGCAACGCCTATGCCGAGGGCAAGGCCACCCGCGCCGAACTGATGGCCAGCGAGATGGCCAGCTATCACGGCCCCGGCACCTGCACCTTCTACGGCACGGCCAACACCAACCAGATGCTGATGGAGTTCATGGGTCTGCACCTGCCGGGCGCCAGTTTCGTCAACCCCGGCACGCCCCTGCGCGAGGCGCTGACCACGGCGGCGCTGGAACGCGCCGCGACGATCACCGCCCTGGGCAATGACTATCGCCCGGCCGGTGAGGTTCTGGACGAACGCGCCTTCGTGAACGGCATCGTCGGACTGATGGCCACGGGCGGGTCCACCAACCTTGTCCTGCACCTGCCGGCGATGGCACGGGCGGCGGGGGTGATGCTGGATCTGGAGGATTTCGACGATCTGTCGCAGGCCGTGCCGCTGATGGCCAAGGTCTATCCGAACGGTCTGGCCGATGTGAACCATTTCCACGCCGCCGGCGGGCTGCAGTTCCTGATCGGGCAGTTGCTGGATGCGGGCCTTCTGCATGCCGATGCCCGCACCGTCGCCGGCGACGGCCTGGCGCTTTACCGCCAGGAACCCAAGCTGACCGAAGGCCGCCTGCACTGGGCCGAAGGTCCGAAGGACAGCCTGAACGACAAGATCGTGCGCCCCGCCGCCGATCCGTTCCAGCCCACCGGAGGCCTGCGCCAGCTTGCAGGCAATCTGGGGCGCGGGGTGATCAAGGTCTCGGCCGTGGCGCCCGAGCGTCACGTCATCGAAGCCCCGGCCCGCGTCTTCCACGATCAGGAGGCGGTGAAGGCCGCCTTCAAGGCGGGTGAGTTCACCTCGGACACCGTGGTGGTCGTGCGCTTTCAGGGGCCGCAGGCCAATGGCATGCCCGAACTGCACTCGCTGACGCCGGTGCTGTCGGTGCTGCAGGACCGCGGGCTGAAGATGGCGCTGGTCACCGATGGCCGGATGTCGGGCGCCTCGGGCAAGGTGCCCGCCGCGATCCATGTCAGCCCCGAAGCCGCCGTGGGCGGGCCGCTGGCGCTGTTGCGCGACGGCGACGTGGTGCGGCTGGATGCGGTGGCGGGCACGCTTTCAACCGCAGCCGACCTGTCGGGCCGGACCGTGGTACGCCCCGACCTGTCGGCCAATGGCCACGGCATCGGGCGCGAACTGTTCGAAGCCTTCCGCCGCAATGTCGGCACCGCTGAAACCGGGGCGGCCGTGGTCGTCTGACCAGCCCCCTGCCCGCACGCCCAAGGAGCCCGCCGTGACCCCCGCCGAACAATCGCTGAAAGCCGCCGAGATCTGCCGTCTGGCGCCCGTGGTGCCCGTTCTGGTGATCGACGATCTCGCCCATGCCGCGCCGCTGGCCAAGGCTCTGGTGGCGGGCGGGCTGCCCACGCTGGAGGTGACGCTGCGCACCCCGCAGGCGCTGGACGCGATCCGCGCGATGGCCGGGGTTCCGGGCGGTGTCGTCGGCGCGGGCACGCTGCTGACGCCGGCCGATGTGAAGGCCGCCAAGGCCGCCGGCGCGATGTTCGGCGTCAGCCCCGGCGCGACCGACCGCCTGATCGCCGCTTGTGAGGATGAGGGCCTGCCGCTGCTGCCCGGCGCCGCCACGGCATCGGAAATCATGGCGCTTCTGGAGAAGGGCTTCACCGTGCAGAAGTTCTTCCCGGCCGAACAGGCCGGCGGGGCGGCCTATCTGAAATCCATCGGCTCGCCCATTCCGCAGGTGAAATTCTGCCCGACCGGCGGCATCAGCCTGAAGATCGCGCCCGATTATCTGGGGCTGAAGAACATCCTCTGCGTCGGCGGCAGCTGGGTCGCGCCCAAGGATGCCATGGCGCGGGGCGACTGGGCCGCGATCACCACGCTGGCGGCTGAGGCTTCGGCGCTGAAGCGCGGGTAAGCGGCGGCCCGGGAATCAAGCACGCAGTGCGCCCGGGCAATGCCCGACCGCCCCCTCGGGCGGGCATTCCGCGCCGGCATCAAGACGCGCGGCGTTGGCAGTTCCTGAACCATGAACCAAGGGGCCCTGCCGTCGGCTGCCCACCCGGCGGCCGGGCCTGGCCCTCTGTCGCACCAGCCGCCCGGACGCCGGGCAAAATCCGTTCCCAGAAGGCCGGTCCCGCAGTACCATGGGCCATCCATGACCGGAGGCCCCGATGACCGAACCGACCGTGCAGACCTGCCTGTGGCTTGACGACAACGCGCTGGAGGCGGCGCAGACCTGGGCGCGCGTCGTGCCCGGCACGCGGATTGTCCATGTCTTTCCCCAGCGCGGGGCGCCCGACAAGGCCTTCCTTGTCCATATCGAAATTCAGGGCCAGCGCTTTACCCTGCTGAACGGCGGGCCGCATTACAAACTGACCCCCGCCGCCTCGATCGAGGTGCATCTGGAAACCCAGGCAGAGGTGGACGCGCTGTGGGAGGCGCTTCTGGACGGCGGCACGCCCAGCCGCTGCGGCTGGCTGACCGACCGTTTCGGCGTCAGCTGGCAGATCATCCCGCGCGCCCTGATCCGCCTGATGCAAAGCCCCGATGAGGCCGCAGCCGGCCGGGTGCTGGCTGCGATGATGCAGATGGTCAAGCTG
>JACZKR010000295.1 GCA_014859945.1 Paracoccaceae bacterium
TTGCGCGACGCCCAGTGTTGGCCGACGCGAATTAAGCCGTTGAAATCACACGTCCCCGGCCAAAAAGGCCAGCCCCAACACGCGGGGCTGGCCCTTAGCTTCAGGCCGCAGGCATCCGCGCTTCGACCATCCCGGCATACCAGCTTGACCCGAACGGGATCGCGTTATCGTCAAAGTTGTAGGCCGGGTGATGCACCATCGCAGTGTCGCCATTGCCCATGAAGATATAGGCACCAGGACGTTCGTTCAGCATGAAGCTGAAATCCTCGGCCCCCATCAGCGGCGCGGTGTCGTCATCGACCTGACCCGAGACAGCGCGGGCGACCTCAATCGCGTAGCCGGTGTTTTCGGGGGTGTTGACCGTCACCGGATAGCCGCGCTGGTAGTTGACCTCGGCCTTGGCCCCCAGCGCCATGGCGGTGCCGGCGGCGATTTCCGCGATGCGCTTTTCGACGAAATCCTGCACCGCGAAATCCATGGTGCGGACGGTGCCCTTCATCTTCACCACCTGGGGGATGACGTTGTGGGCGGTGCTGTCGGTGGCGACGGTGCAGACCGAGACGACGACCTGTTTCAGGGGATCGACGTTGCGGCTGGCGATGGTCTGCAGCGCCACGATGATATGGGCGGCGACGACGGTGGTATCGACGCAGTCATGGGGCTTGGCGGCATGGCCGCCCTTGCCGGTGACGGTGATCTCGAACTGGTCGGCGGCGGCCATCATCGCGCCGGGGCGGATGGCGAAATGGCCGACCGGGATGCCGGGCATGTTGTGCATGCCGTAGACTTCCTGGATGTTCCAGCGGTCCATCATGCCGTCGGCGCACATCTCGCGCCCGCCGCCGCCGCCTTCTTCGGCGGGCTGGAAGATGCAGACGACGGTGCCGTCGAAATTGCGGGTTTCGGCCAGGTATTTGGCGGCGCCGAGCAGCATCGAGGTATGGCCGTCATGGCCGCAGGCATGCATCGTGCCGGCGGTTTTCGAGGCATAGGGCAGGCCGGTCTGTTCGATGATCGGCAGGGCATCCATGTCGGCACGCAGCCCGATGACGCGGCCCCTGGTGTCGGTCTTGCCGCGGATCACCGCGACGACGCCGGTGCGGCCGATGCCGGTCGTCACCTCGTCGCAGCCGAAGCTGCGGCAGAGGTCGGCCACGCGGGCGGCGGTGCGGTGGACCTCGAACAGCAGTTCGGGATGTTCGTGGAAATCCCGGCGCCAGGCGGTGATTTCGGGCAGAAGCTCGGCAAAGCGGTTCTTGACGGGCATGGTCGGTCCTTTCAGGCGGAAAGCGGCAGGCGCTGTTCGGCAAGGGTGACGAAATAGCTGCAACCCACCGGGATCGCATTGTCGTCAAAGTTGTAGGCGGGGTGGTGGCACTGGGCGCTGTCGCCGTTGCCAAGGAAGATATAGGCGCCGGGCCGGGCTTCGAGCATGTAGCTGAAATCCTCGGCCGGCATGATGGGCGCGGTGTTGGCGTCGACGCGGGCGGCACCCACCACGGCTTCGGCGGCGGAAATGGCGAAGGCGGTGTTGGCGGCGGCGTTCACGGTGACGGGGTAGCCGCGTTCATACTGCACCTCGGCCCGGGCTCCGAAGGCTTCGGCGGTGGCGGTGGCGACGGCCTTCACCCGCGCTTCGGCCAGATCGCGCATCGCCGGGTCAAGGCAGCGGACGGTGCCCGTCATCTCGGCGGTGTTGGCGATGATGTTCGAGGCGCCGCTGTCGGTGCGGAAGGTGCCGACGGTGACCACGACCGACAGAAGCGGATCGACGTTGCGCGCCACGATCGACTGCAGCGAAACGACGATCTGGCAGGCGGCCAGCGTGGTATCGACCGCGCGGTGCGGTTCGGCGGCATGGCCGCCCCGGCCGGTGACGGTGATGCGGAATTCGTCGGCCGAGGCCTGCAGCGGCCCGGGGCGGATGGCGAAATCGCCGACCGGCAGGCCCGGCGCGTTGTGGAGGCCATAGACCTCATCAATCGCGAAACGCTCCATCAGCCCGTCGCGGATCATCGCCAGCGCCCCGGCCTCACCTTCCTCGGCGGGCTGGAAGATGCAGACGACGGTGCCGTCGAAGTTGCGCGTCTCGGCCAGGTATTTGGCGGCGCCCAGCAGGATGGCGGTATGGCCGTCATGGCCGCAGGCATGCATCTTGCCGGGGGTTTCGCTGGCATAGGGCAGGCCGGTGATCTCGGTGATGGGCAGGGCGTCCATGTCGGCGCGCAGGCCGATGGTGCGGCCCGAGCCGGTGGCGCGGCCGCGGATCACCGCGACGACGCCGGTGCGGCCGATGCCCTCGGTGACCTCATCGACGCCGAAGCTGCGCAGGAGATCGGCCACTTTGCCGGCGGTGCGCGGCAGGTCGTACATCAGTTCGGGATGGCGGTGGAAATCCTGCCGCCAGGCAGCGATCTCGGGCTGCATCTCGGCAAGCCGGTTGCGGACGGGCATGGGCGACTCCTTTTGATCAAAGCCTGATCCAAAGCGCAGGCAGCCGCAACCCCCCGGTGTGGGGAGGTGTCCGGGCGGGAAAAGGCGAGGCACTGCCTCGCCCCCGCCCGCGCGCGACGGTTCAGGCAGAGACGGTACGGCACCCAATGACAGAGGCCGGTGCCCGACCGGGCGGGCGGGAAGCGCCCGCCGAGGGGCGGTCGGGCGCTGGCTGGGCCTTTGAAGCCCGACCTCGCAGGGGGAGGCGTAGGGAAGTGGCGAAGGCGATGGCCTTCGCCATGGCGGGCGGGAGATGGTGCGTGTAAACACGCACCCTATGCGGCAACAG
>JACZKR010000044.1 GCA_014859945.1 Paracoccaceae bacterium
CCGCCTGCCCCATGCGCCGGCGCAGCCCGGGGTTCGTCGCCAGATCAAGGATGCGGGTGACGAATTCGCCCATGTCCACCTCGGTCAGGGCCGAGGCGGTGGCGCAATACTGCACATAACTGTCCAGCCCGCCCTGATAGCGCAGCGCCTCACCCGCAAGATGGCGCGGTGGCAGGGCGCGCGTCGTCACGCGAAAACCCACATCGGGCGTCACCGTATCGCGCATCCCGTCCCAGTCCGAGCAAAGCACAGGAAGGCCGGCCGCCATGCCCTCCAGCGGGGCAAGGCCGAAGGTTTCCTGAATGTTGTCAATGGCAAAAAGGAACACATCGGCCGCCGAAAGCGTGGCCTTGCGGTCGCCCGCATCGGCGCCGTCCAGCAGCAGGAAGCCGACATCGGGCATCAGGACGCGCGCCGTGGCTTCAAACACCCGCCGCGAATAGTCGTCGCGGAAGAGGCCGCAGAAGACGACATGCAGACTCTGGCCTGGCGGCAGGCGGCGCTGCGCCTCGGCCATGGCAAGGCAGACCGGGCCGGGGTCGAACTTTTCGTGCGGGGTCAGGCGGGCGATGGTGGCGAAAACCACGTCCCCGGCGCCCGCGCCCAGCCTGTCGCGCAGGGCCGCGCCCGCCGCCGCGTCCGGCGCGAAATCGTCGCAATGGATGCCCAGCGGAATGACCGGCGTCATCGGCCGGGCGCCCGGCCGGGCCGACAGGTGGGCGGCCAGATGGGCGTCGATCAGGTCAAGCTGATAGCGGACCGAGGCCTGAACCGCCCGGCTGGTGCAGATGACCGCATCCCATTCCGCCACCGGCGCGACGCGCAGGTTCAGCCAGCCCTCCATCACCGCGGCGGTCGAGGTGGTGTGGGTGATGCCGCAAAGGCTCCACGCCGCGGTGCCATAGGGCGCCCGCCGCCAGGCCTCGGCCGCGTAGTTGGGGCTGGGGTAAAAGACGGTGCTGACGGGGGCGATGGCGGCAGGCCGACCCAGCCCCACCGCCCGCAGCGGCAGCCCGGGCCGCAGCCCGGCGGCGAGCGTGCGGACGGCTTCGGCATCTGCCTCGTTCCTCGTCAGCAGCACCGCCTCGGCCACATCGGCATGGCGCAGGAAGCCGCGCAGAAAGCTTTCCCCGGCCACCCGGCGCCCGTTCAGCCCCTTGGCAGGGTCGAACCCGTCGGCCGCATACCACAGCGCGGCGTTGCGGGCCGGGTCGGTCATGCACCAGCCCGCCGGCCGGGGATCACAGGCAAAGAAATGGCAAAGGGCTGCGGCAACATCGGCTCCGGTCTGATGGCGCCAAGGCTATGCGCAGCGCCGGGGCCTGTCCACCGCCCGCCTAGGCTGCGGCAAAGGTCAGCGCCGCCCCGTTCATGCAATAGCGCTTGCCGGTCGGCTGGGGCCCATCGTCGAAGACATGGCCCAAATGCCCGCCGCAGCGGCGGCAATGCACCTCGGTCCGGCTGCCGAACAGGCCCGGATCGGGCTTTGTGCCCACCGCATTCGGCAGGGGCTTCCAGAACGAGGGCCAGCCCGTGCCGCTGTCATACTTGGTATCCGAGGCGAAAAGCGGCAGATCGCAGCCCGCGCAATGGAAGGTTCCCTTGCGTTTTTCGTTGTTCAGCGGGCTGGTGAAGGCGGTTTCGGTCGCCTCTTCGCGCAGCACGGCATATTGCAGATCGTTCAGCCGCGCGCGCCACTGATCCTCGGTCAAAGTGAACTCAAACCTCTCGGCCCCGGCCCTGCCGCCCAGCACCGCTGCCACGCCCGCCACCAGAAATGTCCGCCGTTTCATCGCATCCTCCGGGGTTTTGCCCATCCTGACATGAATACGGCCGCGCCGCGCAAAGGTTTCAGCCGCTCACGTCCTTGGGACAATGCGTGTGCGGTCCCCTTGCGGCCCCCCGCGATATGATCCACAAATCCCCCCGGACGGGCCGGTTCTGGCCCGCAGATTGGATTGGACTGGGCGATGCTGGATACCGTGATGAAACCGACCGAAGAAATCTCTGTCCGGGACGTCTTCGGGATCGACACCGACATGCGGGTCAAGGGCTTTGCCGAACGCACCGACCGCGTGCCCGAGGTCGATCCGACCTACAAATTTGACCCGGACACCACGCTGGCCATTCTGGCGGGCTTTGCCTACAACCGCCGCGTCATGATCCAGGGCTATCACGGCACCGGCAAATCCACCCATATCGAACAGGTCGGCGCCCGGCTGAACTGGCCCACGGTGCGGGTGAACCTTGACAGCCACATCAGCCGGATCGACCTGATCGGCAAGGATGCGATCAAGCTGCGCGACGGCAAGCAGGTGACCGAGTTCCACGAAGGCATCCTGCCCTGGGCGCTGCGCAACCCGGTCGCCATTGTGTTCGACGAATATGACGCGGGGCGGGCGGATGTGATGTTCGTGATCCAGCGCGTGCTGGAGCATGACGGCAAGCTGACGCTTCTGGATCAGAACGAGATCATCACCCCCCACCCGTCCTTCCGGCTGTTTGCGACGGCAAACACCGTGGGTCTGGGCGACACCACCGGCCTTTACCACGGCACCCAGCAGATCAACCAGGCGCAGATGGACCGCTGGAGCCTTGTGGCGACGCTGAACTATCTGTCCCATGATGCCGAGGCGGCCATCGTTCTGGCGAAAAGCCCGCATTACAACACCGAGAAGGGCCGCAAGACCATCAACCAGATGGTCACCGTGGCCGACCTGACGCGGACCGCCTTCATGAACGGCGATCTGTCCACCGTCATGTCGCCGCGCACCGTGCTGAACTGGGCGCAGAACACCGAGATCTTCCGCAATGTCGGCTATGCCTTCCGCCTGACCTTCCTGAACAAATGCGACGAGTTGGAACGCCAGACCGTAGCCGAGTTCTACCAGCGCTGCTTTGGCGAGGAACTGCCGGAAAGCGCTGCGAGCATGGCGATGAAGTAACCGCATCGGTGCGTGGAATCACGCACCCTACCCAAGTCCGTAGGGTGCGTGATTCCACGCACCCTTTTTCTTGGGGGCTGCAATGCACATCGGTCTGATCGGCGGCATCGGCGTGGCGGCGACGGTGGTCTATTACCAACGTCTTGCGGCCGCCGCTGCCCAACGCGGCGCGCGGCTGGACCTGACCATCGTTCACGGCGATATTCAGGAGCTGATCCGCAACAATCTGGCCGACAAGCGGGACGAACAGGCGCGGGCTTTTCTGCCGCTGGTCGACCGGCTGCGCGATGCGGGTTGCGATTGTGCCGCTCTGACCTCGCTTGGCGCGCATTTCTGCTTTGCTGAACTGGCGGCGATCAGCCCCCTGCCGCTGGTCTCGGGCGTGGCGCCGCTGGATGATCATTTCGCGGCGCAGGGCATCGGAACGGTGGGCCTGCTGGGTACCCGGGTGGTGATGCGGACCCGGCTTTACGGCCAGTTGGCCCGCACCGCCGCCATCGCGCTGGATGATGAGATCGAGACGCTGGGTCAGATGTATCAGGAGGTTGCGGTGGCCGGCCATTGCACCCCCAATCAGCGCGCAGCCTTTCTTGATGCGGGGCGGCGGATGATGGCGCAGGGGGCCGGGGCGATTGTTCTGGCGGGAACCGACCTGAACCTTGCGTTTGACGGGCAGGACCCCGGCTATCCGGTGATCGACGCGCTGGACGTGCATGTGGCGCTGCTGGCCGATCTGGCGGCGGGGCTGCGGCAACTGATTTGAGTTTTCAAACCGCCCGCTTGATTGGCGGGAATTTCGGCCCCATGATCAATTCATGGGCGGTTTGCGAACATGGGCCGCGTTACCCGTCGTCTGCGCGCTGGCACAGACCCCGCCCGTTTGGGCCGAAACACCCGACCCGTTCCGCCTGTTTGCCACCTGCACCGGACGGCTTTCGGCGCAGATGGAGCATCAGTGGCTGACCTCGGACCCCGCAGCCGATCAGACGCAGGCCCGGCGTGAGGCGATGGCGGCGCTTTTGGTATCAGTCACCCCGCCCGGGCAGGAATCGGCCGCGATGGCCCTGCGGATCGAGGCGAAGGTGGCGCAGGCCGGGCTGCTGACCCGCGCCTGGCACGGGCGAGACGCCTGGGCAGCGCGGCGGGCCGAAGGGCTGCTGGCCGACTGCGCGGCCCTGATGCTGGGCTGAACGCAAAGGGGGCGGAAAACCGCCCCCTGCTTCTTCTCTCGGTATGCGCCGGTTATTCGGCGGCAATCGCCGCGTCGGCCGCCTTGGCAGCCTTGGTCGCCTTGGCCCACCAGGTCACGTCATCCAGCATGGCCTTGGCGCTGGCGCCGATCGAGCCTTCGATATCGGCCAGGTTGCCCGAGCCACCAAAGCCCGGATGCACCTTCATGAAGTCGCCGCCGCCGATGTGCACGCCATGGCGTACCGGCACCATCTGCAGTTCCACCGCGATGTTGCGCAGGTGTTCGGCCGCACGGGTGCCGCCGACCGAGCCATAGGCCACGATGCCGGCGGGCTTCTTCGCCCATTCGACATAGGCCTGATCCAGCGCGTTCTTCAGCGCCCCGGTGATCGAGCGGTTGTATTCGGCCGTCACGAAGATGTAGCCGTCGAACTCGGCCAGTTTCTTCTGCCACTTCACGGCCACGGCGTTCTGCGTGGGCGCCCAGGCGTTCGAGGCGACCTCGTCAAAGAAGGGCATCGGATAGTCGCGCAGGTCCAGCACTTCCACATCCAGACCGCCGTGTTCCTTGGCCTTGCCGACGATCCAGTTGGTCGGGATGTCGGCGAAGCGGGTCGGGCGGGTCGATGAGACGATGACGGCGATTTTCGGTTTGGCGGACATGGTGGATTTCCTTTGTCGGAATTCTGGAATGCGATGGGGTGAAGATGGGGGCTCTTCGCTGTTGCAGCAATTCAACACGTCCGCGCGTTGCCTGTGCGCCGCTGCACCGAAGCAGGGCTTTTTCCTGCTTTCGCGGGCGCTGCGCCGCGGGGCGGGCACCTTGCCCCCGGCGTCGCCCGGTGCCAGAGTGGCGCCATGAACAAGCCGTCCGACAACCCCGCCGATCCATTCAAGAAGGCCCTCGCCGAGGCCACCAAGACCATGGCCGATGACCCGGACATGACCGTGACCTTCTCGGTCGATCCGGCGGGCATGAACAAGGACGGCATGCGCCTGCCACAGGTCAGCCGCCGGATGACGCGGGACGAGGTGCTTCTGGCGCGCGGCACGGCCGATGCCTTTGCGCTGAAGCGGCGCTACCATGACGAAGGCGTGTCGTCGCGCTATGCGCCCACGGGCCAGCTTGCGCGCGAGATCTATGACGCGATGGAGACCGCCCGCTGCGAGGCGGTGGGCGCCCGCGCCATGCCCGGCACCGCCACCAACATCGACGCCAAGATTCAGTGGGAAGCCGACCGCAAGGGCTATGGCCAGATCAGCACCGCCTCCGAGGCGCCGCTGCCGGTCGCGGCGGGCTATCTGGTGCGGGCGCTGGCCACCGGCCGCGACCTGCCGAAATCGGCCCAGCATGTGATGGACTTGTGGCGCGGCTTCATTGAAGAGCAGGCCGGAGGCACGCTGGAGAACCTTGACCATGTGCTGGCCGATCAGGCCGCCTTTGCCCGCCTGACGCGCAAGGTGATCTCGGACCTCGGCTATGGTGACCAGTTGGGCGATGACCCCGACATGGAAGATCCCGAGGACGAGGGCGGCGAGGACGAGGCGCAGGACAGCCCCGAAAGCGCGGGCGAGGAACAGCAGGAATCCGACGAAACCGAGGCCAGCCCCGAGCAGACCCAGGAAGAACAGCAGGACCAGAGCCAGGCGCAGGTCACCACCGAAGACAGCGCCGACATGGAGCAGGGCGACGAAACCGAACTGCCCGAAGGCAAGGCGCCGCTGGAACCGCCGCCGCCCGCGCCGCATTCGGATGCCGACCCGAACTACACCGTCTATACCACGGATTTCGATGAGGAAATCCGCGCCGAAGACCTGGCTGAACCGGCCGAGCTGGAACGACTGCGCGCCTATCTGGACCAGCAGCTGGAACCGCTGAAAGGCGCCGTTGGCCGGCTGGCCAACAAGCTGCAGCGCCGGCTTCAGGCCCAGCAGAACCGCAGTTGGCTGTTCGACCTTGAGGAAGGCACGCTGGACGCGGGCCGGCTTGCCCGCGTGGTTGCGAACCCCACGACTCCCCTCTCGTTCAAGCAGGAGAAGGACACCGAGTTTCGCGATACCGTGGTGACGCTGCTGCTGGACAACTCGGGGTCGATGCGCGGCCGGCCGATCTCGATCGCCGCCATCTGCGCCGATGTGCTGGCGCGGACGCTGGAGCGGTGTTCGGTGAAGGTCGAGATTCTGGGCTTCACCACCCGCGCCTGGAAGGGCGGGCAGTCGCGCGAACGCTGGCTGGCACAGGGCCGCCCGCAGCAACCCGGCCGGCTGAACGACCTGCGCCACATCATCTACAAATCCGCCGACGCGCCCTGGCGCCGGGCGCGACCCAATCTGGGGCTGATGATGAAAGAGGGGCTTCTGAAGGAAAACATCGATGGCGAGGCGCTGGAATGGGCGCACCGCCGGATGCTGGCCCGCCCCGAGGCGCGGCGCATCCTGATGGTGATCTCCGACGGCGCGCCGGTGGACGATTCGACGCTGTCGGTGAACCCGGCCAGCTTCCTTGAAAAACACCTGCGCGACGTGATTTCACTGGTTGAACGGCGCAAGCTGGTCGAACTGATCGCGATCGGTATCGGCCACGACGTGACGCGCTATTACCAGCGCGCGGTCACGATCACCGATGTCGAGCAGCTGGCGGGCGCGATGACCGAGCAACTGGCCGCGCTGTTCGAGGTGGACCCGCGCAAGCGGGCGCGGGCGCAGGGCATGCGGCGGGCGGGGT
>JACZKR010000296.1 GCA_014859945.1 Paracoccaceae bacterium
GCGCGAGGCGGCGCTGGAGGCGCCCCGGCCCGTGATCTCACGCGCGGAATATGACGCGGCGATGGCGCGGGTCATGGGCTATATCGGTGCGGGGGACTGCTATCAGATCAACCTGACCTTTCCGATGGAATCCCGGCTGACCCATGGCACGGCGCTGGGGCTTTACGGCGCGCTGCGGGCGCGGCAGGCGGTGGGGCACGGCGCCTTCCTTGATCTGGGGCAGGGGCCGGTGATCGTGTCGCGCAGCCCCGAGCTTTTCCTGCGTGTCTCGGCCGGGGGCCGGATCGAGGCGCGGCCGATGAAAGGCACCGCCCCGCGCGACGCCGATCCGGTGCGCGATGCCGAACTGGCCGAAGACCTGCGCGCCAGCGAAAAAGGGCAGGCCGAGAACCTGATGATCGTCGATCTTCTGCGCAATGACATCAGCCGCATCGCGCAGGTGGGCAGCGTCAAGGTGCCCAAACTTTTTGCCGTCGAAAGCTATGCCACGCTGCACCAGATGGTTTCGACCGTGGTCGGCCAGCTGGCCGCGCCGCCGTCGATGGCGGGGATCATGGCGGCGCTTTTCCCTTGCGGCTCCATCACCGGGGCGCCGAAAATCCGCGCCATGGAGATCATCCGCGAGGTGGAACCCCATCCGCGCGGCGTCTATTGCGGGGCGATCGGCTGGATGGCCCCTGACGGGGCGGCCAGTTTCTCGGTCGCCATCCGCACGCTGTCGCTGTGGCCGGGCGGGCGGGTCAGCTTGAATGTCGGCGGCGGAGTGGTGCAGGATTCCACCGCCGAAGGCGAATGGGAGGAGGCACTGTGGAAGGCGCGCTACGTCCGGGGGCTGACGCGCCCGACCTGAGGCTGATCGAAACCATGTTGTGGGACGGTGAGGCGGTGCAGCGCCTAGGCCTGCATCTGGCGCGGCTGTCGCGGGCGGCGGCGGCCCTGGGATGGCCTTTCGACATGGCGGTGCTGCGCAAGGCGGTCTCGCAACTGCCGGACCACCCGGCGCGGCTGCGCATCACGCTGGACCGGACGGGGCAGGTGATGGCCAGTGTCACGGCGCTGCCGCCGGCAAAGGCGCTGTGGCGGCTGGGGCTGGCGCCCGCGCGGCTGCGGTCCGATGACCCCTGGCTGCGCCTCAAATCCACCAACCGCGCCGCCTATGATGCCGCCCGCGCCGCCCTGCCGTCGGGCCTGGATGAGCTGATCTTCCAGAACGAGCGTGGTGAGGTCTGCGACGGCACCATCACGACGCTGTTCTTTGACCGGGGCGCGGGGCTGCGCACGCCGCCCCTGACTTCGGGCCTTCTGCCGGGCATCCTGCGCGAAAGCCTGAACTGCCCTGAAGAGGTGCTGCTGGCCGAAGACCTGCCGCAGGTGCAGCTGTGGGTCGGCAATGCGCTGCGCGGGCTGATCCGGGCGGAATGGGCGGGCTGAGCCATCGGCGCCCGGCCGCCGGTGCCGGGCAAGGGCGGCGGCGGAAAGCGCTGGCCTTCACGGCCCATCTTGGCTAGACTTCGCCCCATGATCCGGGACCAACCCGGACGTTTGGCAGAGCAGGCATTTACAGGCGGTTCCCATGACTGAGATGGTCTATGGCTCAAGCCCCGTTCGGGTGGCAGAGCCGGTCCTTCCGCGCTGGTGGCGCACGATCGACAAGTGGACGCTGACAGCGATCCTTGTGCTGTTCGGCATCGGCCTGCTTCTGGGGCTGGCCGCCTCGGTCCCGCTGGCGCAGCGGAACGAGCTGGACCCGTTCTATTACGTCAAGCGGCAGGCCTTCTTTGGCGGGCTGGGGCTGGGCGTGATGGTCATGGTGTCGATGATGACGCCCGAGATGGTGCGGCGGCTGGGTGTCCTGGGCTTTGTCGCGGCCTTTACCGCGCTGGCCTTGCTGCCCTTCCTTGGCACCGACTTCGGCAAGGGCGCGGTGCGCTGGTTCTCGCTGGGCTTTGCGTCGTTCCAGCCGTCCGAGTTTCTGAAACCCGGGTTCATCGTGATCTCGGCCTGGCTGATCGCCGCGGCGTCTGATCTGAACGGCCCGCCGGGGCGGCTGATTTCCTTTGGCATCGCCGTTACCATCGTGCTGCTTCTGGCGCTGCAGCCCGATTTCGGGCAGGCCATGCTGATCCTCTTCGGTTGGGGCGTGATCTATTTCGTGGCCGGGGCGCCGATGGTGCTGATTGCCACGATCATGGGGCTGGCGGGGGCGGGGGGCTTTTTCGCCTACAACGCATCCGAACACTTTGCCCGCCGGATCAACGGCTTCCTGACATCCGAGGTCGATCCGCGCAGCCAGATCGGCTATGCGACCAACGCCATTCAGGAAGGCGGGTTCTTCGGGGTCGGCGTGGGTGAGGGGCAGGTGAAATGGACTTTGCCCGACGCCCATACCGACTTCATCATCGCCGTCGCGGCCGAGGAATACGGGCTGGTTCTGGTGCTGGTGATCATCGCGCTTTACGCCACGATCACGGTGCGCTCGCTTTACCGGCTGACCCGCGAACGTGACCCGTTCACCCGGCTGGCGGGCACCGGGCTGGCCTGCATCTTCGGCGTGCAGGCGATGATCAACATGGGCGTGGCGGTGCGGCTTCTGCCGGCCAAGGGCATGACGCTGCCCTTCGTCAGCTATGGCGGGTCGTCGGTGATCGCCGCCGGCATCACGGTGGGGATGCTGCTGGCGATGACCCGATCGCGCCCGCAAAGCCAGATGAGCGACATCTTCCGGCGGGGCCGCTGATGGCGCCGCTTTTGCTGATTGCCGCCGGGGGAACCGGCGGCCACATGTTTCCCGCACAGGCGCTGGCCGAAGAGATGCTGGCGCGCGGCTGGCGGGTGAAGCTGTCAACCGACGCGCGGGGCGCGCGCTATGCCGGGGGCTTTCCGGCCGCGGTGCAGGTGGTGGTGTCGGACAGCGCGACTTTCGCGCGCGGCGGGGCGCTGGCCAAGCTGTCGGTGCCTTTCCGCATTGCCGGCGGGGTTCTGGCCGCGACCTTCCGCATGCTGGCCGACCGGCCGGCGGTGGTGGTGGGGTTCGGCGGCTACCCGACCATTCCGGCGCTGGCGGCCGCCTGGGTGCTGCGCCGGCCGCGGATGATCCATGAACAGAACGGCGTCCTGGGCCGGGTGAACGCGCTTTTCGCGCCCCGCGTGAACCGCGTCGCCTGCGGCACCTGGCCCACCCGCCTGCCTGCGGGGGTTGAGGGCACGCATACCGGCAACCCGGTGCGCGGCGCGGTGCGTGACCGGGCCGGTGCGGGCTATATTCCGCCCGGAGACTATCCGACCAGCCTAGTGGTGATCGGCGGCAGTCAGGGCGCGCGCATCCTGTCCGACGTGGTGCCCGAAGCCGTGGCCCGCCTGCCCGAAGCCATCCGCCGCCATCTGCGCGTGGCCCAGCAGGCCCGGCCCGAAGACCTTGACCGCGTGGTCGCCGCCTATGAATCCGCCGGTATCCTGGCCGAGGTCGCGCCCTTCTTCGCCGACATTCCGCGCCGCCTGTCCGAGGCGCAGCTGGTCATCAGCCGCTCGGGCGCCTCATCGGTTGCCGATATCGCGGCCATCGGGCGGCCGTCGATCCTGGTGCCCTTTGCGGCTGCGACCGATGACCATCAGACGGCCAACGCCCGCGGGCTGGTCGATGCGCAGGCGGCGGTGCTGATCCCCGAGAAGGCGCTTGACGCGGCCACGCTCTCGGACCACATGGCGGCGGTTCTGGGCCAGCCCGAGGCGGCGGCCCGCATGGCGGCGGCGGCCCTGTCTCAGGGGCGGCCCGACGCGACCGAGCGTCTGGCGGGGCTGGTCGAGGAACTGGTGAAGAAGGGGTAACGCGATGAACGCCACGAAACTGCCGATGGAACTGGGGCCGATCCACTTCGTGGGGATCGGCGGTATCGGCATGTCGGGCATCGCCGAGGTGCTGATCACGCTGGGCTACCGGGTGCAAGGTTCGGACGCCAAGGCGTCCAAGATCACCGACCGGCTGGTCGATCTGGGCGCGACCTTCTTTGAAGGGCAGCGCGCCGAGAACATCGGTGACGCGGCGGTGGTGGTGATTTCTTCGGCCATCAAGAAGGGCAACCCGGAACTGGAAGAGGCGCGGCGCCGCAAGCTGCCCGTGGTCCGCCGGGCCGAGATGCTGGCCGAACTGATGCGCCTGCGGTCGAACATCGCGGTGGCGGGCACCCACGGCAAGACCACGACGACGACCATGGTGGCGACGCTTCTCGACAAGGGCGGCTTTGACCCGACAGTGATCAACGGAGGCGTCATCCACGCCTACGGATCAAACGCCCGGGCGGGTGAGGGCGAATGGATGGTGGTCGAGGCCGACGAGTCTGACGGCAGCTTCAACCGCCTGCCCGCGACCATCGCCATCGTGACCAACATCGACCCTGAGCATATGGAGCATTGGGGAACCATCGAGGCGCTGCGCAAGGGCTTCCTCGATTTCGTGTCGAACATCCCGTTCTACGGTCTGGCCGTCTGCTGCACCGACCACCCCGAGGTGCAGGCCCTTGTCGGCCGCGTCACCGACCGCCGGGTGGTGACCTTCGGCTTCAACGCGCAGGCGGATGTGCGGGCATCCGGGCTGCGGTTCGAAAATGGCAAGGCTCACTTCGACATCCTGCTGCAGGGTGAGGGTGAAGGTTCGATTATCGAAAGCTGCACCCTGCCGATGCCGGGCGATCACAACGTGTCGAACGCGCTGGCGGCTGTGGCGGTGGCCCGCCATCTGGGCATGAAGAAGGAAGAAATCCGCGAGGCGCTGGCCGGTTTCGCCGGCGTCAACCGCCGCTTCACCAAGGTGGGCGAGGTGGGCGGTGTGGCGATCATCGACGACTATGGGCACCACCCGGTGGAAATCGCCGCTGTGCTGAAGGCCGCCCGTCAGGCGGTTTCGGGCAAGCCCGGGGCGCGGGTGATCGCGGTGCATCAGCCGCACCGCTACACCCGCCTTTCCAGCCTTTTCAATGACTTCTGCGGTTGCTTCAATGAAGCCGACGTGGTGGCGATTGCCGAGGTCTATGCCGCCGGCGAAGACCCGATCCCGGGCGCCAGCCGGGATGATCTGGTCTCGGGCCTGATCGCGCACGGCCACCGCCACGCCCGCGCCATTCTGGACGAGGCCGATCTGGCGCGGCTGTTTCGTGAACAGACCCGGCCGGGCGACATCTTCGTGTGCCTTGGCGCCGGCACGATCTCGGCCTGGGCGAATGCGCTGCCCGCCAAGCTGGTGGGCAAGGCCGCATGAGGGTTTGGCAGAACCCTTGTGAATCCAGCATGTTCTGCGGCGAAGCTTCCGCATTTGCACAACTGTGCAGGGCGGTGGCGGCATGAGCTGGCCGCTGGTCCTGGGCTGTCTCTGGGTTGTAGCGGCGGCGGGTGTGTCGTTCCTGCCGATGCGGCGGCAGTATGCGCCGGGGCTGACGCTGCTGATCGCGGCGCCGGTGCTGATCGTGTGGATCGGCATGGTGCATGGCTGGTTTCTGGCCGGGTTCGGCGCCTTTGCCTTCGTCTCGATGTTCCGCAAGCCGCTGTGGTATCTGACCCGCCGCGCCCTTGGACGAAAGGTCGCCGAATGACCTCTGCCCTGACTGCCGCCTTCCTCTGGCTGATCGCCGCCAATGTGATCGCCATGTTCCCCAGCCGCGACCACCACTGGACCAACGCCTATATCCTGATCGCCATCGGCGTGCCGATCCTGGGCTGGGTTACCTTCACCGGCGGGCCGCTCTGGGGTCTGGCAGTGCTGATCGGCGGGGCGAGCGTGCTGCGCTGGCCGGTGGTCTATCTGTGGCGCTGGCTGAGGCGGCAGGTCGCGCGCGGGGCTTGAGGCGGAAACGCTTCGCGGCTACCTCTGGCGCATGACAAACCTGCCCACACCCCGCGGCGCCCTGACGCCCGACCGCCCGCTTTCCGACCTGACATGGCTGCGCGTCGGCGGGCCCGCCGACTGGCTCTTCCAGCCTGCCGATGAGGCCGATCTGGCGGCTTTCCTTGCCGCGCTGGACCCGGCGACCCCGGTCTTTCCGATGGGCGTGGGCAGCAATCTGATCGTGCGTGATGGTGGCATCCGCGGCGTGGTGATCCGGCTGGGGCGCGGGTTCAATTCCATTGCTATTCAGGGTGATACGGTGATCGCAGGCGCCGCCGCGCTGGATGCCCATGTGGCGCGCAAGGCGGCGGAGGCGGGGCTGGACCTGACCTTCCTGCGCACCATTCCGGGCAGCATCGGCGGGGCGGTGCGGATGAATGCAGGCTGCTATGGCAGCTATGTGCGCGACGTGCTGGTTTCCGTCCGCATCGTGACCCGGCAGGGCGAGTTGCGCGACATTCCGGCGGCCGATCTGAACCTGCGCTACCGCCAGTCGGACCTGCCGGAAGGCGCGGTGATCCTGTCGGCCACTTTCCGCGCGCCCTCGGGCGATCCGGCGGTGCTTGAGGCGCGGATGGCCGACCAGATCGCCAAACGCGACGCCAGCCAGCCGACGAAAGACCGCAGCGCCGGGTCCACCTTCCGCAATCCGGCCGGTTTCTCCAGCACCGGGCGGGCCGATGACACGCATGAGCTGAAGGCGTGGAAGGTCATCGACGCCGCCGGTATGCGCGGCGCCCGGCGCGGCGGCGCGCAGATGAGCGAGATGCATTCGAACTTCCTGATCAACGCCGGCGGGGCCACCGCCGCCGACCTTGAGGATTTGGGGGAGGAGGTGCGAAAAAGGGTTTTCCAACAGTCGGGTATCACGCTAGAGTGGGAAATCATGCGGGTGGGCGAATGCCACCCCGAATAACAGACCCGGCCGCGAAAGGCCGGGCAGAGGCAGTAAATGGCGGGCAAATCGAGCGGGATTGCCCCCCGAGTAGCGGTGCTGATGGGTGGACTTTCCGCTGAGCGGGAGGTCTCTCTGTCGTCAGGGCGTGAATGCGCCAAGGCTCTTCGGGTGGCGGGATACGAGGTGATCGAGGTCGATTGCGGCCCCGACCTGCCTTTGCGTCTGACCGAGATCAAGCCGGATGTCTGCTTCAACGCATTGCATGGCCGCTGGGGCGAAGACGGCTGCGTTCAGGGCCTGCTGGAATGGCTGCGTATTCCTTATACCCATTCGGGCGTGCTGGCCTCATCGCTGGCGATGGACAAGGCGCGCACCAAAGAGGTCTATGCTGCCGCCGGCCTGCCGGTGGTGCAAAGCGTTCTGGCCACACGGGATGAGGTTGAGGCCGGCCATGTCCTGCCGCCGCCCTATGTGGTGAAGCCCAACAACGAAGGGTCGTCGGTCGGGGTCTATATCGTGCATCCGGGGTCGAACGCGCCGCGTCTGGCGGCGACGATGCCGGCGCGGGTGATGGTGGAAACCTATGCTCCGGGCCGCGAGATGACCTGCACGGTGATGGGCGACCGCGCGCTGTGCGTGACCGACATCATCACCTCGGGCTGGTATGACTATGAGGCGAAATATGCCGCCGGCGGGTCGCGTCATGTGCTGCCGGCCGAGATTCCGGCCGAAATCACCGCCGCCTGCATGGATTACGCCCTGCGCGCCCATCGCGCGCTGGGATGCCGGGGCGTCAGCCGCACCGACTTCCGCTGGGACGAGGCGCGCGGGCTGGCCGGGCTGATCCTGCTGGAAACCAACACCCAGCCGGGCATGACGCCCACATCGCTGGCGCCGGAACAGGCGGCTTATTGCGGCGTTTCCTTCCCCGACCTGTGCCGCTGGATGGTGGAGGACGCGTCGTGCAATCGCTAGGCCGCCACGCCCCCTTCCGCCGCGATCCGGCGCCCAGCCGCTGGGCCTACCGGATGCAGCGGCTGTGGCTGACGCCCCTGTTCCGCGTACTGTTCCGCGTGGGCCTGCCGGCCTTCGTGCTGGCGATGGTCGTGGGGCTGGTGCTGATGGATCAGGGCCGGCGCGATGCGATTTCGGGCGGCATCGCCCATATCACCGAACAGTTCCAGTCGCGGCCCGAGTTCCGGGTGAACGTCATGGCGATCGAGGGTGCTTCGCCCGATCTGGCCGATGCGCTGCGGGCGCGGCTGGATGTGAAGCTGCCGGCTTCGTCGTTTGATCTTGATCTGGATGCGTTGCGCGCCAAGGCGCAGCAGTTTGACGCCATCGCCTCGGCCGAGTTGCGGCTGCGGTCGGGCGGGGTGCTGCAGGTGGTCGTCAAGGAACGCGAGCCGATGCTGATCTGGCGCGTCTCGGACGACCGGCTTGAGATGCTGGATGCCTCGGGGCACAGGGTGGCGGCGCTGGCGTCGCGCGCGGACCGGCCCGACCTGCCGCTGATCGCGGGCGAGGGGGCCGATGTCGCCGCTGCCGAAGCGCTGGCGCTGATCGACGCGGCGGGGCCGCTTCTGCCCCGGATGCGCGGGCTGGTGCGGCAAAGCGAGCGGCGCTGGGACATGGTGCTTGACCGCGACCAGCGCATCCTTCTGCCGGCCGAGAACCCGGTGCAGGCGCTTGAGGCGCTGCTGGCGCTGAACACCGCCGATGATCTTCTGACCCGTGACATCACCGTGATCGACCTGCGCCTTGGCGCCCGCCCGGTGCTGCGCCTTGCCCCCCATGCCCTTGTCGAGGCCCGCCGCGCGCGTGGTCTGGCTGAACCCAAGCCGACGGAGAGTGACCTGTGACCGATCTCTACCAGACCCAGCGCGCCATGCGCGCCTTGCGCCGCGCCGCCATCCAGCGGGGTGTCGTGGCCATCCTTGATGTCGGCACCTCGAAGATCGCCTGTCTGGTCCTGCGCTTCGACGGCTATGAATCGCAGGCCGACAGCGAAGGCGTCGGCCCCATGGCGGGCCAATCCACCTTCCGCGTGATCGGGGCGGCCACCACCCGCAGCCGGGGCGTGCGCTTTGGCGAAATCGCGGTGATGAACGAAACCGAACGCGCCATCCGCACCGCGGTTCAGGCGGCGCAGAAGATGGCAAACGTGCGCGTCGATCACGTCATCGCCTGCTTCTCGGGCGCCGAGCCGCGCAGCTATGGGCTGGCGGGTGAATGGGAACTGCAGGATTCCGTGGTGACCGAGCAGGACGTGGCCCGCGTGCTGGCCGCCTGCGACGTGCCGCCGCTGGGCGACGGGCGCGAGGTGCTGCACGCCCAGCCGGTGAATTTCGCGCTGGACCACCGCACGGGTCTGGGCGATCCGCGCGGGCAGATGGGCAACCGGCTGGCCTGCGACATGCATCTTCTGTCGGTCGATCAGTCGGTCATCCAGAACCTGCTCTACTGCATCAACCGCTGCGATCTGGAACTGGCCGGCATCGCCTCATCCGCCTATGTGGCGGGCATCGCCAGCCTTGTCGAAGATGAACAGGAACTGGGTGCGGCCTGCATCGACATGGGCGGCGGGTCCACCGGGATCTCGATCTTCATGAAGAAGCACATGATCTACGCCGATGCCGTGCGCATGGGCGGCGACCATGTGACCAGCGATATCTCGAAGGGTCTGCAGGTGCCGATGGCCGTGGCCGAGCGCATCAAGACCAAGCACGGCGGGGTGCATGCCACCGGCATGGACGACCGCGACATGATCGAGATGGGCGGCGACAGCGGCGACTGGGAAAAGGACCGCCGTCAGGTCAGCCGGACCGAACTGATCGGTATCATGCGCCCGCGCGTCGAGGAAATCCTGGAAGAGGTGCGCAGCCGTCTGGATGCCGCGGGCTTTGACACGCTGCCCAGCCAGCAGATCGTGCTGACCGGCGGCACCAGCCAGATTCCCGGGCTTGACGGGCTGGCCAGCCGCATCCTGGGCTCGCGCGTGCGGATGGGCCGCCCGCTGCGGGTGCAGGGTCTGCCGCAGGCCGCTTCGGGGGCGGCATTCTCATCGGCGGTGGGGCTGTGCCTCTTTGCGGCGCATCCGCAGGATGAATGGTGGGATTTCGACATTCCGACCGAACGCTATCCGGCGCGGTCACTGAAGCGGGCCCTCAGATGGTTCAAGGACAACTGGTAACCACAGCATCCTGTCAGTTTGGCGAAATGCCGCTGATTGCGGCACAATTCGGCCCATATTTTGTGGGCCGATGCTGTTTTTCTCGTGACCTGCATGCGGCTTGTGGATAGACTGGTGGATAATTCGGCAGCCGCGGCCCGGGGACAGGCGCGGAAAGACCGGAACAGACAACCGGCGCGGCGCGCACCGCGGACATAAAGACAGGCGGACAGACATGGCATTGAACCTGATCATGACCAACGAGCGCGAAGAGCTTAAGCCGCGCATCACGGTTTTCGGCGTCGGCGGGGCGGGCGGCAACGCCGTCAACAACATGATCGACCAGCAGCTTGAAGGGGTCGAGTTCGTTGTGGCGAACACCGACGCGCAGGCGCTGCAGCAGTCGAAGGCAACCGCGAAGATCCAGATGGGCGTGAAGGCCACCGAAGGCCTTGGCGCGGGGGCGCGGCCCTCGGTCGGCGCGGCGGCGGCGGAAGAGACCATCGAAGAGATCGTCGATCACCTTGCCGGCGCGCATATGTGCTTCATCACCGCCGGCATGGGCGGCGGCACCGGCACCGGCGCGGCCCCGATCATCGCGCAGGCGGCGCGCGAGCTGGGCGTGCTGACGGTGGGCGTGGTGACCAAGCCCTTCCAGTTCGAAGGCAACAAGCGGATGAAGCAGGCCGAAGAGGGCATCGCTGCCCTTCAGAAGGTCGTCGATACGCTGATCATCATTCCGAACCAGAACCTTTTCCGTCTGGCCAACGAACGCACCACCTTTACCGAAGCTTTCGCCATGGCCGACGACGTTCTCTATCAGGGCGTCAAGGGCGTGACCGACCTGATGGTGCGCCCCGGCCTGATCAACCTCGACTTCGCCGACGTCCGCGCGGTGATGGACGAAATGGGCAAGGCCATGATGGGCACCGGCGAGGCCAGCGGCGATGGCCGGGCCGAGCAGGCGGCCGAGAAGGCGATTGCCAACCCGCTGCTGGACGAAATCAGCCTGAACGGCGCCAAGGGCGTGCTGATCAACATCACCGGCGGCCATGACTTGACGCTGTTTGAACTGGACGAAGCGGCCAACATCATCCGTGAAAAGGTCGATCCCGACGCCAACATCATCGTCGGCTCGACGCTGGACACCTCGATGGAAGGCGCGATCCGGGTTTCGGTCGTGGCCACCGGCATCGACGTGAATCAGGCCCGCGCCGAACCGCCGGTTGCGCGC
>JACZKR010000297.1 GCA_014859945.1 Paracoccaceae bacterium
GCGGTGCCGGGGCGGGCGGGCAGTTCAACCCGGCGGCACAGGCGGAACACCTCACGCCGGGCGGCGACATAGGCATCGGTCACATCCACCCGGCCCCAGTCGCCCGGCGGATGGCCGTCCAGCGCCCGCAGCAGCGCGGCCCGCATCAGGTGATGGCTGCCTTCCCACACCACCAGCGGCGCGGCGCCGGCATCGGCCTCGGTCAGGGGCAGGCCCAGAATCCATCCATGCGGCTCGGCCACCCGGCGGCGGCGGTCGGGGCCTTCGGCCAGAAGCCCGTCCAGATGCGCCGCATCCCGCCGCAGCCGATAGCCGAAGGCCGTGGCGCTTTCCGTCTCGGACGGGCGGGGGTAGCCGGGATAGACGGCGGAAAGCTGCGCCCGGTGCAGCGCCACCGGCGCCAGACCCAGCACGGCCCAGGGCAGGGGAACACCGCCCACCGTGCCCTCCGCATCATTCGGCAGCAGGTCCAGCCCCACCGCCCAGGTGCCGCCAGCGCCGAACCCCTGCGCTGCGCCGGCCCAGCGGGCCAACGCCGGATCGGGGCCGATCTGTTGCCAGCCGCCGTCGCCTACCACCCGACGACCTTGCGCAGCATGTTCAGCGCCACCAGCGTCAGGAACACCGCGAAGGCGCGTTTCAGCGGCTTGGGGTCCATGGAATGCGCCAGCTTCACCCCCCAGGGCGTCGTCAGCAGGGTGGAGCCGATGACAATGGCAAAGGCCGGCAGGTTGACCGCACCGATGGTCAGGGGCGGCGCCTCGGCCACCCTGACCAGCAGAAAGCCCAGCACCGAAGGCACCGCGATCAGCACCCCAAAGCCCGAGGCCGTGCCCACCGCCCGGTGGATCGGCATGTTGAACAGCGTCATCAGCGGCACGCCGAAGGTGCCCCCGCCAATGCCCATCAGCGCCGAGAAAAAGCCCGTCGCGCCCGAAAGCCCGCCCGCACCCGCCGGGCCGGGCATCGCCTGACCCAGCCGCCAGTGGTCGCGCCCGAAGGCCATGTATAGCCCGGCGATCCCCGCCATCACGCCAAAGACCGCCTGCAGCACGACCGATTTCACCTGCGCCGCCACCAGCACCCCCAGCGCCGCCCCGATCACCAGACCGGGCCCCCAGCGCCGCAGCACCTGCCAGTCCACCGCGCCCTTGCGGTTATGCCCGTTCATCGACCGCACCGAGGTGACGACGATGGTCGCCAGCGAGGTCGCGACGCAGACCTGCATCAGCTGATCGCCGCCATAGCCCAGATGCTGGAAGGCATAGAAGAAGGCCGGCACCAGAACGATGCCGCCACCCACGCCCAGAAGCCCGCCGATCACCCCGGCGGCCGCCCCGATGACAACCAGAAGGGCGGCAAGGGGCAGAAGATCGGTCATCGGCGGCATGGCATCTCCTTGGGGCGGGCGCCGGCGTTTCCGGCGGTCGGCGCCAGACTAAGGGCCGGGCGCGGGGAATGCCATAGGCCGGCTTGTGCATCTGCGGCAAAAAGGTTAGCCTGTCATGCAACTTTAGCCCCGCGGGCGAATCCCGGGGGCGGATTCCAGGGTTTCTTCCATGTCTGAACGTCTTTTGCGCCCCGCGCTTGTGCTGGGGCTTCTCTCCTGTATCGGCCCTTTCGCCATTGATCTGTATCTGCCGGCGATGCCCGCCATCGCCGAAGGACTGCACAGCTCGGTGCCCGACATGCAGGCGACGATCACCGCCTATTTCGTGGCTTTCGGTCTGGCGCAGCTGATCTATGGCCCCTGGGCCGACCAGTCGGGCCGCAAGCCGCCGCTTTATGCCGGCATCGCCATTTTCGCGCTGGGTTCGCTGATCTGCACCATGGCGCCCACGACGGGCTGGCTGATTCTGGGCCGGGCGGTGCAGGGCTTTGGCGGCGCGGCACTGATGGTGGTGCCGCGCGCCATCATCCGCGACATGTACACCGGGCCGGCCGCCACGCGGCTGATGGCGGCGGTGATGCTGGTGATCTCGGTATCGCCGATGCTGGCGCCGCTGGTCGGCTCGGGCCTGCTGGCCGTGGCGGGCTGGCGGTCGCTGTTCGCGGCGCTTCTGGTGGCGGCGGCGGTCAGCCTTGCCACGCTGGCCTTCCTGCAGCCCGAAACGCTGAAGCCCGAACACCGCCACCCCTTCCGCTTTGCCGAGACGCGCTCGGCGGCGGGGCGGCTGATGACCGATGCGGGCTTTCTGTGCCTGACCTTCATGGGCGGCTTCGGCATGGCCAGCTTCTTCGTCTTCATCGCCTCGGCGGCCTTTGTCTATACCGAGTTCTACGGGCTTAGCCCCACCGGCTTTTCGCTGGCCTTCGCGGTGAATGCGCTGGGCTTCTTCGGCGCGTCGCAGGCGGCAGGCCCCCTGGGCGCACGGATGGGCGCGCGGCGGGTGATGGCGCTGGCGACGCTGGGCTTCGGCGCGGTGACGGTGGCGCTGTTCGCGCTGGTCTGGGCCGGGGCGGACCACCTTCTGGTGGTGATCGGCGGGCTGTTCCTGGCCAATGCCTGCCTTGGCCTTGTCATCCCCACGGCGATGGTTCTGGCGCTGGACGACCATGGGGATGAGGCGGGTCTTGCCTCATCGCTGGGCGGCACGCTGCAGATGATGACGGGGGCGGCGATGGTGGCGGTGGCGGGACCGTTCTTTGACGGATCGCCGGTGCCGATGCTGGGCGCGATCGCGGTCTGCGGGGTCGTGGCCTTTGTCCTTGGCCGTCTGGTGCCGGGGCCGCGCGCGGCGACCGCCTGAGGGCGGCTCAGGCCGCTGCCTCGGTCACGGCGGCAAGGGCGGCGTCCAGCACCTCTTGCC
>JACZKR010000298.1 GCA_014859945.1 Paracoccaceae bacterium
GCCCTGCACCCCGACCTTTTCGCGGCGCTGCACGAAGGCTGCGTCCTGACCCCCCATGCCGGCGAATTCGCCCGGCTTTTCCCCGACATTGCCGCGAAACTGGCGGAACCGGCAACGAAAGGTCCGGCATATTCCAAGGTCGATGCCTGCCGCGAGGCCGCCGCCCGCGCCGGCTGCGTGGTGCTGTTCAAGGGCCCCGATACGGTGATCGCTGCCCCATCGGGCCGCGCGGCCATCAACTCCGCCCATTACGACCGCGCGGCGCCGTGGCTGGCCACCGCCGGGTCGGGCGATGTGCTGGCGGGCTTCATCACCGGGCTTCTGGCGCGCGGCTTTGGCCCCTTCGGTGCCGCCTGCACCGGGGCCTGGCTGCATGTCGAATGCGCGCGCAGCTTCGGCCCCGGCCTGATCGCCGAGGACCTGCCCGAGGAATTGCCGAAGGTGTTCCGGGCGCTGGGGGTGTAGCGGGCTGGAAGGGGGCCGGGACCTTTGGCCGGGCAGGGTGATGGTGCGTGGGGACCACGCACCCTACGCGCCGGCGCGTCGGTGTCCGGGCGGGATCAGGCGAGGCACTGCCTCGCGCCCCGCCCGCTGGAGCCGGTTCAACCCGAGACGGCGCGGTGCGCAATACGAAAGGCCAGCACCCGACCGGGCGGGCGAGAAGCGCCCGCCGAGGGGCGGTCGGGCGCTGGCCGGGCCTTTGAGGCCCGACCGCTTCTGGTGGCGTATTTCGGGAAATGGCGAAGGCGATGGCCTTCGCGATGGAGGCGGGAAGGTGCATGTGAACACACACCCTACGTTGCCCGGGCGGGAACAGGCGAGGCACTGCCTCGCCCCGGCCCGCTGGTGACGGTTCAACCGGAGTCGGTTCGGCACGAGATACCAGAGGCCGGCGCCCGACCGGGCGGGCGAGAAGCGCCCGCCGAGGGCGGGGCGGGCGCTGGCCGGGCCTTTGAGGCCCGACCGGTGAGGGTTGGCAATGTCGCGCGGTGGCTCAGGCGATGGCCTTCGCCATGGCACCGGGGACGGTACGCTCCCCCCTCAGCCCGGCAGCCAGCGCGCGTAGTCCGACACCAGAAGATGCGTCGGCGCCTCGTCTTCCTCGATCTCGGCAAAACGCCCGATCGGCTCACGAAAGATGTTGTCGGTCTCGTCGTCGTTCACCGTCGAGACCTCGCCGATCAGCACATCGCCGCCCTCGCCCCAGAAGGCATGCCAGTCGCCCGGCATCAGCGTGACGGATTCGCCCGGCGCCAGCCGCAGCTTGTCGCCGGGGCCATAGCTGCGCGCGATGCCGTCGCACAGCACCTGCCCGCCGCGGTCCCAGGCAAAATTGCCGGCATCGTCCGAGCCGTAAAGCTCAACCACCAGCGTCGCCCCGCCGCGGTTGATGATGTCCTCGGCCTTGATGACATGGGTGTGCATCGGCGACAGCTGATCCTGCCGGCTGATCAGCAGCTTCTCGGCATAGCACATGCCGCCGCCGCGCTGCAGATCGGACAGCAGCCCGTTGCGCAGGGTGAACAGGAACAGCCCCATTTCATCAAACCGGCCCTGCCCGTAATCGGTGATGTCCCAGCCGCAGCGGCCTTCGATCACCCGGCGGGCCTTCGGCGCCATGGCGCGGAATTCATCGGGGCTCCAGAAGGCGAAGGGGGGCAGGACGAAGCCGTAACTGCGGATCATCCCGTCCGCCGCCGCCATGATCTCGTTGATACGCGAACGCTTCATTTGCTCCCCCTGACGTTTGCGCTAACCTACAGGCGAACCGGCGCCGGCAACAAGGGGAATACGATGGTTGCAACGTTACTCATTGGGATTGTGGCGCTGATTCACGCCTATATCACCTGGCTTGAGATGGCGGCCTGGACCACCCCGCGCGGCCGCCGGACCTTCGGCACCACGCCCGAGTTCGCCGCCGCATCGAAGGTGCTGGCGGCCAATCAGGGGCTGTACAACGGCTTCCTTGCCGCCGGTCTGGTCTGGGCGCTGATCGCCGGCATCCAGGACGCGGGCTGGCAGATGGCGGTCTTCGTGCTGGCCTGCGTGGCGGTCGCGGGCCTTTACGGCGCCGCCACCGTGTCGCGCCGCATCCTCTACGTCCAGACCGTGCCGGCCGCGCTGGCGCTGGCGGCGCTGCTGGCCCGCATCTAGGATCAGGATCCCCGCCCTGTGCCGGCCGGCGTAGGGTGCGTGCTTGCACGCACCGCCCCGGCCAATCGTGGTGCGTGTGAACACGCACCCTACCGCCCTGACCGGGGCCATCGCCGAGGTCATGCGGAAGCGGTTCCCCTTGGCCCGCCGGTGGCCCCAAAGGCCGCCAGCCAGCGCCGGACCTGCCAGCGGCAAGCGCTTCCCGCCCGCCGGCTCAGGCGCTGGCCTATGTCTGGCGCGTTGATGCCTGCGGGCTGATAACGCCGCGCATCGGGCGGGGAAACGCAATGCGTTTCCTGTTCCGCCCGAGGGAACGCGCGATCAGGGCAATCGCCCCTCAACCCGCCAGCCAGCCCTCCACCGTGCGGTCCAGCGCCAGCCAGTCGGTGTATTCCTTGTCTTTCGTCGGATCGACCGTCTGGTCCTTCTGCGCCGCGATCCGCTTCATCGCCCAGGCGCGGAAGAAATCATACTCGGTAAAGCGGAAGGCGCCCGCCACATGCGCGACCTGCCCGGGCGTCCAGCCGGTTTCGGCAAGGAAGGCGTCAAGGCATTTCCGCAAGCCCGCCCAGTCGTCGGGGTCATTCCCGGCGGCTGACAGCGACACCGCCAGAAACAGCGTCGGCATGGCGTTCAGCGCCGCCGCCTCATCTTTGGCAAAGCGCGCCAGCGTCTTCTGATAGCCCCCCGCATGCAGCGACCCCGCAAGGATCGCCCGGTCAAACCGCGCAAGGCGCAACTCGGCGGTGTCAGTGGCGTCCAGCAGTTCCACGGCATGGCCGGCATCGGCCAGACTGTCGGCAACATGGCGGGCGATCTTGCGGGTCTGTCCGTCGGTCGTGGCGTAAACGACCAGCAGTTTCATGGTTCACTCCTGTCTGTCGGCCCATCGGGCCACTGCGGCCCCGAAAGCCTGGAACAGCGGGCGCGAGACGGGATCATTCGCCGCGTTCCATTCCGGGTGCCACTGAACAGACAGGGTAAATCCGGGCGCGTCCTTGACATAGATCGCTTCCGGCGTGCCATCGGGCGCATAGCCGTCAATCACGATGCGGTTGCCGGCCCGGGCGATGCCCTGACCGTGCAGCGTGTTGGTCATCACCTCGGCCGCGCCGAGAAGCTGGTGGAAAGGCCCGCCCTCGGTGAAGCGCACGGCATGGCGTAGGGCGAAAACCTCTTCCTCGGTGCCGTCGGGCGGCATGCGGTGATTCATCCGCCCCGGCAGGTCGCGGATCTCGGGGTGCAGCGTGCCGCCCATCGCCACGTTGACCTCCTGAAAGCCGCGGCAGATGCCCAGAAAGGGCTGGCCGCGTTCGACCAGCGCCCGCACAAGGGGCAGCGTGATGGCGTCGCGGTTGCGGTCAAAGGCGCCATGGGCGGGGGTTTCCGCCTCGCCATATTCGCTGGGATGCACGTTCGGGCGCCCGCCGGTCAGAAGGAAGCCGTCGCACAGTTCCATCAGTTCTTCCACCGACACCACCCGCGGGTCCGAGGGCACGATCAGCGGCAGGCAGTCGGCCACCTCCGACACCGCGGCCGAGTTCATCAGGCCGGCGGCGTGAACGGTGTAGCGGTCGTTCATCAGGTGGGAATTGCCGATGATGCCCACGGTGGGGCGGTGTTTGCGCGTCATGATCCGTCCTCTTCGCCGTCAGATGATAGGCAGGCGGCCGCGCAAGGAAAAGACCCGCCGCCGCACAACCCGCGCGCGGATTTGCGCGGTCTGGGGGATGTCCGCCGCCCTGCAGGGTGCGTGATTTCACGCACCACCCCCACCGCCGGATTTTGTGACTTGCCTTCCAGCAACCGGAACCTGCGACGCATCGGCCATTCCCCTTGCACGAGGTTGTCATGTCCTTCCGTCCCGCCCTTCTGGTCCCGCTTGCCGCCGCCCTACTGGCCCTGCCGCTGCTGGCCCAGACCACCGACCATTCCGGCCACGACATGACCGGCGCCGAAAGCCCCGCCACGCTGGCCTTCATGCAGGCCAACATGACCATGCACAGCGCCATGGAGATCGCATACTCCGGCGATGCCGATGTCGATTTCATCCGCGGCATGATCCCCCATCACGAAGGCGCGGTGGCCATGGCGCGGGTGGTGCTGGAGCATGGCGACGATCCCGAGGTGCGCAAGCTGGCCGAGGCGGTGATCGCCGCGCAAGAGGCCGAAATCGCCTGGATGAAAGACTGGCTGGCGAAGAACGGCGGCTAGTTTCCCGCATCGGTTGCAGAAACGCATTGTTTCTTCACCATGCGGGCAAAAAATCGTTGCGCGACGCCGGTTTCGGGCGCAACCGGAAAGGGTGGGTGCCGGAATTTTCCG
>JACZKR010000299.1 GCA_014859945.1 Paracoccaceae bacterium
TGACAAGGCCGCGCCCCCGCCCCACGACAGGCCCAAATCTGCCGGAGGTTCCATGCGCATCCTCGACCACGCCCGCATTCCCGAACTGCCGAACCCCTATTTCGGCAAGGTGCGCGACTGCTACGACCTGCCGCCCGATGCCGTCCACCCGGACGGCCGCCGCATCCTGATCTCGTCCGACCGGATCTCCGCCTTCGACCGCATTCTGGCGGCAATCCCCTTCAAGGGGCAGGTGCTGACCCAGCTGGCCCGCTGGTGGTTCGACCGCACCGCCGACCTTTGCCCGAATCATGTACTGGACTATCCCGATCCCAATGTTGTCGTGGGCAAAAGGCTGACCATCCTGCCGGTCGAAGTGGTGGTGCGCGGTTATCTGGCGGGCACGACCTCGACCTCGATCCTGACGCAATATCGCAAGGGAATCAGAGAGATGTATGGCCACAGCCTGCCCGATGGAATGCGCGACAACCAGGCGCTGCCGCAGGCGATCATCACCCCCACCTCGAAGGCTTTTGACGGTGGCCACGACGAACCGCTGACCGCCGCCGACATCGTCTCACAGGGCCTGCTGACCGCCGCACAATGGGATGAGGTTTCGGCCAAGGCGCTGGCGCTCTTCGCGCGGGGGCAAAAGATGGCGGCGGAGCGCGGGTTGATCCTTGTTGATACCAAATACGAATTCGGCACCGATCTGGACGGCAACATCCTGATTGCAGACGAAATTCACACGCCCGACTCCAGCCGCTACTGGATCGCCGGGGGCTATGCGAAAGCCTTCGCCGAGGGCAGCCGCCCGCCATCGTTCGACAAGGATGTGATCCGCGCCTGGGTCGCGGCCCGCTGCGACCCCTACACCGACGAAATCCCTGAAATCCCTGCGGAAATGATCGAACAGACCAGCCGCGTCTATATCGAGGCCTATGAGGCGATCACCGGAGAAGCCTTCGTGCCCGACCTTTCGGGCGCCACCCCGCTGGACCGCGTCCGCGCCAATCTGGCCGGCTATTTTTCGCGCTGAAACGGCGATTGTTTGCGCTAACATCGTGCAATCGGATAATGTCGCGCCAACCGGATGGAGGAGCCGATGATTCTTTCCTGTGGCGAAGCGCTGATCGACATGCTGCCCCGCACCTCGACCGCGGGGGAGGCCTGTTTCGCCCCCTATGCCGGGGGGGCGGTCTTCAACACTGCCATCGCCCTGGGCCGTCTTGGCGCGCCTTCGGCCTTCTTCTCGGGCGTCTCGACCGACATGCTGGGCGAGATTCTGGCCGATACGCTGGCCGCCTCGAAGGTCGATACCAGCCTTCTGGCGCGGTCGGACCGGCCGACGACGGTGGCCTTCGTCAAGCTGGTGAACGGTCAGGCGACCTATGCCTTTTATGATGAGGCGACGGCGGGCCGCATGCTGTCGGAAGATCAGTTGCCCGCCCTGCCGGATGCGGTCAGCACCTTGTTTTTCGGGGGAATTTCCCTTGTGAACGACCCGGCGGCGGCGACCTATGAAGCGCTTCAGGCGCGTGAGGCGCCGGCGCGCGTCATCATGATCGACCCCAACATCCGCCCCGGTTTCATCGCCGGCAAGGAAGAGACCTACCGCGCCCGCATCGGCCGGATGGTGGCGCGGGCCGATATCGTCAAGCTGTCGGACGAAGACCTGCACTGGCTGGAAGGCGCGGGCGACCTGACGGCGCTGGCGCGCGGCATCCTCGCGCGCGGGCCGAAGGTGGTCTTCATCACCGAAGGCGCGGCGGGCGCCCGGGCCGTCACCGCCACGCAGGACCGCTTTGTGGCCGCCCGCAAGGTGACGGTGGCCGATACGGTGGGCGCGGGCGACACGTTCAACGCCGGCGCCCTGGCCGCGCTGCACGAAGCCGGCGCCCTGACCAAGTCCCGCATCGCTGCGCTGTCGGACGCCGAACTGGACGCCGCGCTGACCCTTGGCACCCGCGCCGCAGCCGTCACCGTCAGCCGCGCCGGCGCCAATCCGCCCTGGCGGGAAGAGCTTTGAGAGCAGTTCTTCAGCGCGTCAGCCGTGCCTCGGTTTCGGTCGATGGGGTGCCGGCCGGGCAGATCGGCGCGGGCCTGCTGATCCTGGTCTGCGCCATGCAGGGCGACGGCGAGGCACAGGCCGACAAACTGGCCGCCAAGATCGCCAAGCTACGGATTTTCAAGGACAATGCCGGCAAGATGAACCTGTCGGTCCGCGATGCGGGCGGCGCGGCGCTGGTGGTCAGCCAGTTCACTTTGGCAGCCGATCTGCGCGGCAACCGCCCCGGCTTCAGCTATGCCGCCGCCCCGGATGAGGGCCGGCGGCTCTATGAATACTTCACCGCGCGGCTGGCCGGCGAAGGCATTCCGGTGGCCAACGGCGTCTTCGGCGCCGACATGGATGTGGAACTGGTCAATCAGGGGCCGGTGACCATCTGGATGGACACCGACCAGATTTGAAGGCACCGGGCCGGGAGCGCGTTTTTTTGCCCGGGAATCAAGCACGAAGTGCGCCCGGGCAATGCCCGACCGCCCCCTCGGGCGGGCATTCTGCAACGGCATCAAGATGCGCGGCGTCGGCAGTTGTTGCACCATAAACCAAGGGGTTCAGGCGTCGGCTGCCCACCCGGCGGTCGGGCCTTGCCCTACCCTCGCTTCAGAACCATCAACCCTAGTTGAACGGATTGCCCGGGGTCGAGGTCAGCGCGTCGGAACATTCGATCAGCGCGTTCATCGACGCCTGCGAACCCGCCAGCGAGTAATCCATCACCGGCTCGCCATTGGCGGTGCGCAGATACAGCCGGCTGCCGCGCGCCACTTCGACCAGCAGTTCGACGCCCTGATCGCTGTCGGGCAGCACGAAAAGCACCGAGTTCTTGTAAAGCTCGGCCCCCGTCAGGTTCCACGGCGCGCGACGGTCGATGGCGATCTGCAGGTCGGCGGTCTGGCCTTCGCCGAACTCCCAGCTGGTGGAATAGAACTGCAGCTTCACCGAATTGTCCTGATAGACCCAGATGGTGAAACTGTCGGTCGAGGCATCGACTTCGGCCAGACAGGCATAGCTGCCGTCCTCGAAGGCGACGATCTCAACCTCCCAGTGTTTGTGGCGGTACAGCGTTTCGGACTGCGGCTGCGCGAAAACCGGCATGGCGGCGGCCGACAAGGCGAATGCAAGAACAGCGGAACAAATGCGATTCATCACCCAACTCCCCTCTCAGGATTTTTTCGCAGGGTAACCTTCGGTTGCGGCGCTGCAAATGAAAAAGGCGGTCATGTCCGTGACATGACCGCCCGCAATGCCCCAAGGGATCGGATCAGGCCGCCATTTCCCAGGCGGTGGTGAAGCTGCCGGCGATCTGGGCCAGCTTCTCCTGATCGACCGGGCCGGTGGCCAGAAGCCGCGCGACAAGGCCGCGCTTCTTGTCCTCGACCACTTCGGCGACGCGCACCGGCAGGCCGGCATCGGCCAGCGCGGCGTCATAGATGCGGCGGATCGCCAGCCGGCGCAGATCGGGCTTGAAGACCTTGCCGACAGCGGTCTTGGGCAGTTCGGACAGCACCTCGATATGCTTCGGCACCGCCGCGCGTTCGTGGATATGTTCCTGGGCATAGGCCATCAGCTCATCCACCGTGACCGCACCGCCCTTGACCACCTCGACATAGGCGCAGGGCAGTTCGCCCGCATGGGCATCGGGCTGGCCGATGGCGCCGACGAAGGCCACGGCGGGGTGGCCCATCAGCGCCTCTTCGATGATGGCCGGGTCGATGTTGTGGCCGCCGCGGATGATCAGGTCCTTGGCGCGGCCGGTGATCCACAGATAGCCCTCGGCGTCCAGCCGGCCCAGATCGCCGGTGCGCAGGAAGCGGCCTTCGGCGAACAGATCGCGGTTCTTGTCCACCTCGGTATAGGTGGAGCCTTCGAAGACGCCGGGGTTCGCGACGCAGATTTCCCCCACCTCATCAATGCCGCATTCGCGGAAGCCTTCGGGGGTTTTCTGCAGGATGCGGACATGGGTATGCGGGAAGGGCAGGCCGACCGAGCCGATCTTCTTGTTGCCGTCGGGCGGGTTGCAGGACACCAGGCAGGTGCATTCGGTCAGCCCGTAGCCTTCGACGATCTGCACGCCGGTCGCCTGTTCGAACCGCTTGAACAGTTCCAGCGGCAGCGGCGCCGAACCCGAGAAGGCCCCCCGCAGGGTCGAGATATCGGCGTTGACCGGGCGCTGCATCAGCGCGGAAAGCGCGGTGGGCACCGTCACCAGATAGCTGCATTTCCAGCGTTCGATCAGCTTCCAGAGGTTGTCGAACACCCCCTCGCCGCGATAGCCGGCAGGCGTCGGAAAGATGACATGCGCGCCCGAGGCGATCATCGACATCAGGATCGGATAGGCCGCGAAGACGTGGAACAGCGGCAGCGGACACATCACGGTGTCGTTTTCATTGAACAGCAGCCGCTGCCCCAGCCAGCCGTTATAGACCATGCCCGAAACCTTGTGCTGCGCCACCTTCGGCATGCCGGTGGTGCCGCCGGTGTGGAAATAGGCGGCGACGCGGTCGGTGGTGCTGTCGGCGAAGGTCAGGCGGTCGGCCGGCTGGCGGGCGCATTCGGCGTTGAAATCCAGCACGTTGGCGGTGTGCTGCGACGGGTTCTTCGGCCGGATCAGCGGCACGATGAAGGATTTCAGACCGGCCAGATAGCGGACCAGATCAACCTCAAGCACGGTCTTGACCGTTGGCGCGTGCTTGACCGCTTCGGACACTTTCTGCGGCAGGTCGGTCTTGGGGAAGGCCTTCAGCGTGACGACGACGCGAGCCTTGGTTTCGCGCAGGATGGCCGAGATCTGTTCGGCCTCAAGCAGCGGGTTGATCGGGTTGACGATGCCCGCAACGGCGCCGCCCAGCAGGGTGACGGCGGTTTCCAGCGCGTTGGGCATGACATAGGCCACAACATCCTTTTCGCCCACGCCCAGGCTGCGGAACAGGTTCGCGGCCTGCGTCACCCGGGCGTGCAGGTCGTTCCAGGTCAGCGTGATCGCCTTCGATCCGGGTTCGGACAGAAGCTGATAGCTGATGGCCGGGCGGGTGCCATGCGCCATCCGGGTGCGGCCGAGAAAGTCATACATCGAGCGGGCGACATCGCGGTCAGCCCAGCCGCTTTCGGCCTCGATTGCCTGCAAATCCGCGCGCGACGCGAATGAACCCATGGTTTCCTCCCCTGAAATCTCCCGCCTTGGGCGGTGTCGTTCAGATCAAGATGGGTAGAAACGCCGGGCTTGCCAAGGAAAAGCGACAACGGCAACGCAACGTCAGACCGGGGGGGGGGCGGCGGTCAGGCCGCGCCGTCGGTGAACTGCAGCCGCGCCAGCCGGGCGTATAGCCCGCCCTCGGCCACCAGCGCCTCATGCGTGCCGGTGGCGATGATGCGGCCGTGATCGAAGACGACGATGCGGTCGGCGCGCTTCACGGTGGCAAGGCGGTGCGCCACCACCAGCACCGTGCGGCCCTGCGCCAGACGCTCCACCGCCTGCTGCACCGCCTGTTCGCTTTCGGCATCCAGCGCGCTGGTCGCCTCGTCCAGCAGCAGCACGGGGGCATCGCGCAGGATGGCGCGGGCGATGGCGATGCGCTGCTTCTGGCCGCCCGACAGCATGACGCCGCGTTCGCCCAGATAGCTGTCATAACCCTGCGGCAGGGCGGCGATGAAATCATGCGCGGCGGCCGCGCGGGCGGCGGATTCCACCTCGGCATCGCTGGCATCGGGGCGACCGAAGCGGATGTTGTCGCGGGCCGAGGCGGCAAAGATCACCGGGTCCTGCGGCACAAGGGCCAGCGCGCGGCGGAAATCGGCGCGCGCCATGTCGCGCAGGTCGATGCCGTCCAGCGTGATGCGGCCCGCCTGCGGATCGTAGAAGCGCATCAGAAGATGCAGCACGGTGGATTTGCCGGCGCCCGAGGGCCCGACCAGCGCCACGGTTTCACCGGGCGCGACCTGCAGACTGACGCCGTCGAGGGCCGAGGTTTCGGGGCGGGCGGGATAGCGGAAGACCACATCCTGCAGCGCGATTTCACCCCGCACGGGGCGCGGCAGGGCCAGCGGCGCGGCGGGTTCGGCAACCGGGTCTTCGGCGGTCAGGATTTCCACCAGACGCTCGGTTGCGCCGGCGGCACGCTGCAACTCCCCCCAGATTTCGGAAAGCGCGCCGACAGACCCCGCGACCATCACGGCATAGATGACGAACTGCACCAGCTCACCGGCGCTCATCACCCCGCTGCGCACGTCGCGCGCGCCCATCCACAAGACGCCGACGACGCCGGCGAAGACCAGGAAGATCACGATCATCGTCATGATGGCGCGGGTGTGGATGCGGGCCCTGGCGGACATGAAGCTTTGCTCGGTCACCTCGGCAAAGCTGCGGCGGGTTTCGGCTTCGTGGGTGAAGGCCTGCACGGTCTGGGCGGCCGACAGCGCCTCGGACGCCTTGCCCGAGGAATTGGCGATCCAGTCCTGATTTTCGCGGCTGAGGTTGCGCAGGCGGCGGCCCAGCACCACGATCGGCACGACAACGGCGGGCACCACCAGCAGCACCAGCCCCGTCAGCTTGGCCGAGGTCAGGAACAACAGCACCAGCCCCCCCAGCAAGAGAAGCACGTTGCGCAGCGCGACCGAGACGGATGATCCGATGACCGACAGGATCAGCGTGGTGTCGGTGGTGATGCGGCTGAGAATCTCACCCGTCAGCACGCGTTCAAAGAAGGCGGGGCTCATGCCGGTCACGCGGTCGAACAGGGCGCGGCGGATGTCGGCCACCACACGTTCGCCCAGCCGGGTGACGAAGTAATACCGCAGCGCCGTGCCCAGCGCGAGAAGGGCGGCAATCCCCAGGGCGGCCAGGAAATACTGGTCCAGAAGCTGGATGCTTTCGCCGAACCCGTCCACCACGCGGCGCACCGCAAGGGGCAGCGCCAGACTGACCGCCGAGGTCAGCACCAGCGCGGCGCCCGCCATGGCGGCCATGGCGCGGTAGGGGCGGATGAAGGGGTAAAGGGCGGCCAGCGCGCCGACGCGGCGCGATTTGGCCCGTTCCTCGCCGTTCTGCGTCATCTGCCCTCCGCGCGTTGGTCAGGGGCTTATGCCCATCGCCCGCCCGGGGCGCAAGAAGCCAGGCTGTCGCGGCTTATTGCGAGCGGCAGGATTTGCCGCGGCCCAGCACCGTGCAGACCGTGCTGACACCGGGCGGCAGGATGGTCGAGGGCGGTTCTGCCGTGCGCTGATAGGGAAAGCCCGGCAGCGCCCCGTCCGAAACCCCGCAGAGGAAGGTCATGGAATACCAGGTCACCGAACCGGCGAAGACATCCGAGACCAGCGTGCCCGGATGGCTTTCGCTGCCGATCACCTGATACGACCCGTCGCAATGCTTGGCGGCGGCGTTCAGGCAGCGGTTCGAGTTGCGGCTGCATTTGACATAATCGACCGTCACGCCCGAAGGCGTGTCAAGCTGTTCCACCTCGACCGCAAGGGCGGGGGCAGGCAGCATCAGGGCCAGAGCGGTCAGGGTCGCGCGCATGGGGTCTCCGTCGGATGGCCCGATGTAGGGTGTTTCGGGCGCGATGGGAAGTCACGCCGCCGCGATGGCGGAACCCCGCCGACGGGGCCGTCAGCCCCAGTCGCCCAGAAGGATGTTGCGCGTCACCTGTTCCACCGGGCGTTCGCGGGCGATCAGCCCGGCCACCCATTCGCAAGATGCGGCGTTGAACACCGCGCCCCTGCCCCGCCGGTATTCCGCCATGCAGCCGTTGCCACGGCTGGCGCGGGCCACGGTTTCGGGCGTCACATTGCCATAGACATGCAGCGCCACCTCTTCGGCATCCGCAGTGCCGATGAAGGCGTCGCGGTCATGCGGGCCGGTGGAATGCGACAGCGTGGTGGCGGGCGACATGCCGACGATGGTCAGCGGGCCCTGCAGCCCGGTGCCATCGGCGGCGTGCGGCAGGCCATGGGTCATGGCAAGGTCGATCCCGTCCACCTCATACCCGAAGATTTTTGAGTCCGCGCCCAGCACATCGCCATAGCCCAGCCCGGTGCCCTGCATCGCCCAGTGGTCGGGCTGCCAGATCAGGAAACCGCCGGTGCCATGGGCGGCGCAGCGGCTCCACCCGGCATAGACGCCCATCGCGCCGGTCAGGCCCATGGTCGCCACGGCCGGACGGCCGACCTGCGGGTGATCCCAGTAACTAGTCAGGCGGGTGGGGTCGGCGGTGGGGTCTTCGGCCTCGGCCCGGGATTTGAAGCAGGTCTGGGTCAGCAGGTCATCCGAAAGCCGGGTCTGCCAGAAGAAATTGCCGCCGAAGCGGGCCAGTTGCCCGCCCCGGTCCAGCCAGCCGTCCAGATGGTCGCGCATCTGCCATGTCCAGTATTCGTCATGGCCGGCGATCAGCGCGCGGGGATAGCCATCGAGTTCCGCCGGATTGGCGTGCAGGTCGTGCTGGGTGGTGTAATCAAGCGCGATGCCCTGCGCCTCGCACCACAGGGCGAAGGGCCGTTCGAAGGCCGCCCAGCCGGATGAGGCGTATTTCTTGGAAATGCCCTTGGCGCGGGCATAATCCATATGCGGATAGCGCGGTTTCGACAGCAGGGGCGAGGCATGGGGGATGCGCGGAGCATCATCGGGCCAGGCGACAAAGCCGCGCGCCCAGGGGCGCAGCAGGCTGACATGGGCCGCGAAATCATCGCCGCGCGGGCCGGTCAGCCCCTGATAGTGGTTCGAGCCTCCCCAGTCGTTGTAGGCGCACCAGGTTCCCGTCGCCAGAACCATGACGATGCCGGCGGAGGGCCGGGCGGCGCGCAGGACGAACATGTGCTGGCTTTGGTGGCCCGGCACGGTCAGGGTGACGGTATAGGCCCCGCTTTGCCAGTCGGCCGGAATGGGCAGCGCCAGCGCCTCGGGCCAGCCACAGCCGGTGACCGAGCAGTCGGCGGGCGTCGGGGCAAAGCGGGCGGCGACATCGCCGGCAAAGACCACCTGAGGCTGCAGCCCGTCGCGGGCGATTTCCACATGGACCTGCGGCGCGGTTGAGGACAGGTGCAGGCGCAGCACGTCACCCGGCAGGTGGCTGAGCGCGCCGGTATAGCCCCAGACCTGCGGGCGGGCGGCGTCGGGGCTTGCCGTCTCATAGTAATGGCCGGTCACAGGATCGCCGTCATCGAAGGGGCCGGCGACGAAGAACCCTTGCAGCGTCATGGCTTGCCCATCCGCAGGGCGACGTCGAGCATGCGGTTCGAGAAGCCCCATTCGTTGTCATACCAGCCGAAGACCCGCAGCATCCCGCCGGCCGTCACCCGGGTTTCCGGCAGGGCCATGACGATGCTTTCGGGCCTTGCGCGCAGGTCGGTCGATACCAGCGGCCGGTCGGTCCAGCCGATCACCCCGCCGGCGGCGCGGAAGGCGGCGTTCACCGCTTCGGCCGTGGCGGGGCGTTCGGTCATCACCGCCAGATCGACGGCCGAGACCGAGGCCGTGGGCACCCGCACCGCCGACCCCTCGATCCGCCCGGCGATCTGCGGCAGCACGGTGTCCAGCAGGCGCTGTGCGCTGGTCGTCGTCGGCACCATCGACAGGGCGGCCGCGCGCGAGCGGGCATAGTCGGCCGCCGGCGCATCCACCGTGGGCTGGCTGCCGGTGTAACAGTGGATCGTCGTCATCGAGCCGGTGACGACACCCCAGTTTTCATGGATCAGCCGGGCCAGCGGCGCCAGCGCATTGGTGGTGCAGGAAGCGTTCGACACGATGGGCTGACCGGCCAGCGCGGCGTCATTGGCGCCCAGAACCACGGTCAGGTCGGCCGCCTTCGACGGGCCCGAGATCAGCACCCGCCGCGCCCCGCCGCGCAGGCCCCGCTCGGCCACCTCACGCGCGTCGGCGCGGCCGGTGCATTCCATGACAAGGTCGATCCCGCTCAGGTCCAGGGTCGAGATGTCAGGGGTGCGGTGCAGCGGAATGGCCCGGCCATCCACCACCAGCGCGCCGTCCTGCAACGCCACGCTGCCGTGCCAGGGGCCGAAGACGGAATCGTATTCGAAGAGATAGGCGCACATTTCCGGCGCGGCGATGTCGTTGATCGCGGCGATGGTCAGGCCCGGGGCCGCGCCCTGTGCCCAGGCCCGAAGAACCGACCGGCCGATTCGCCCGAAACCGTTGATGAAGACCCGCATCACGCGCCCCCCCCTGTCCTTGCGGCGCAGTCTGATCATGCGGCGCGGCGGGTTGCAACGGGTTTGATCAAACATCAGTCGGGTGCGCTGCCCCCCAGCGCATCGGTCAGCCGCAGCGCCTCGGCCGCGAGACGGGGGCCCAGACGGGTGGCGTCCGACAGACCGAAGCGGAAGGCGGGGCCGGTTACCGCGATGGCGGCAATCGCCAGACCGCGCGCATCGAAAACCGGGGCGGCGACGGCGCGCATCCCCTCGGCCTGTTCCTGATCGTCCAGCGCGAAGCCACGCTCTCGGATGCGCGAAAGTTCCCGCAGAAGGGTGTCGGGTGAGGTGATGGTCAGGCTGGTTTCGCGCGGAAGGCCCTGATGTTCCAGTATTTCCTCAACCCGGTCGGCATCGGTATGGGCCAGGATCGCCTTGCCGGCCGCCGCCGCGTTCAGGGGGGCGAAACTGCCGGGCGGGAAGGTGGCACGGATGGGCTTCACCGCCTCGGCCTGGGCCAGAACCAGCAACCTGCCGTCGGATTCGATGCCAAGGCTGGCGGTTTCGCCCAGTTCGGCGGCCAGCGCGGCAAGAATGGGCCGCGCCCGCGCCTCAAGCCCCGACCGGCGGCGGAAGGCGGCGCCCAGCCGGAAAGCGGCCGGCCCGATGTGCCAGCTTGCGCCGGGCTCTTCAATCTCGACCATGCCGCGGGCCTGCAGGGTGACCAGCGCGCGGTAGGTGCTGGCGATGGGCTGACCGGTCTGCAGCGCGAGGTCAGAAAGGGTCATCCCCGGCCGCGCCGCGACAAGCTCCAGCAGGGCAATCGCACGGTCCAGCGCCTGAACGGTGGGTTCGGCCGGCACGGCGGCGCTGCGCGGGCGTCCTTTGGGGCGGGCGGTTTCGGTCATCCTGGCCTCGGTTCGGGTCGCCCAGCCCTACCACCGCAAGGTGACAAGTGAAAAACCCTTTCGCCGCTTCTGTGCCGCCATGCCGCATCTGCCGCTTTCGGCGGCGGTGGAAACCGGGGCTTGCCGGATGCGGGGCCGCGTGGAAACCGGCCCCAAAACGAAAAGGCACCCGCAGCGGCTGCGGGTGCCCTTCGATCCGTTGCCGGAAAGGCGGAGCTTACTGCTCGCCGTTCTCGTCGGTGCCGTCCGAACCGCCACCGGCCACGGCGCCAGCGGCCAGCAGCAGGAGGAGCAGAACAACGATGCCGCCCGACGACGACGAGGTCGGCGATTCGTCAACGATCGGCTGTTCGTCATTGATGGCTTCTTCCATGCCACCGGCCTGAGCGGCGACGGTGCCCATGAGAAGGGCGGTAAGGAAAGCGGTGATCTTCTTCATTTCAATGTCCCCTGAAGGTGGATTATGGCGCTTAGTATACTGTCTTGGCGGTGCCTTGCAAAAGCCATTTGCGGAATCTTGCCTCAGGGTGCCGAAAAAACCACATATCCGGCGTGGTTTGAGACCCATTGCTTCGATTTGATCACCCGAAGCCGGCTGTCGATCCAGTATTCGTTCGTCACGCGGCGCCCTTCGGCCACGCAGGCCTCGGTCAGGTGGTGGGCCACAGCCGGACCGTCGCCGCCCGTCGCCGCAGCCACGGTGCAGGCATAATCGCGCCGGTTGGTGGTGTCGGTGCCATCGAGGAAGAAGTGGACACGCTGGTGACCGGCGCCGCTGACCAGTTGCGCGGGCGTCGGAACCGAGGCCGACATCAGATCCTGACCGAAGCCGCGGGTGGCGATGACCATGCCGTTGCGGGTTTCCATCGTGGCGCCGTCGGCGGCGATCCAGGTGGTCACGTCACCTTCGGTTTCCAGCTGGCGCATGGGAAAGCGGATGCCGCGGAAGGTCAGGGTCACCGTGATCTCGGGGCCGTCCTTGGGCATGCTGACGGCGCTGGCGGGTCTGGCCCCGGTCAGCATGCCGGCCACCGGAGCAACCGCCTTGCCGCCCAGACCGCAGGCGCCAAGCGTGGTGGCGGCAAGAAGGGCCGCAAGGGACGCTGCGCGCATGGTCATCTCCAGAATCTTCCCCACATGTCGTCGAGGCTGCCCTGATGATAGCCGCGCACGCTGTCGTAAAGCCGTCCGTCCACCGAAAGCCGCGCCCCGCCGTCGCGGGTGATCGGGCGGATCGTCGGCGAATAGACCTTGTCGGTCGGGCGGCCCAGCATCCAGTTGAACGGAATCCGCAGGCGGATGCCCTTGTCAAAGCTGCCCTCGCCGAAATCCTCGAACGAGACATCGGTGAAGGTGGCAAAAGCGCCGACGCTCCAGCCGTTGGCAAATTCGCGGTCCAGTGACAGGGTGGCGCCGTAATCGCCCGCCAGATAGCGGCCGACATCCAGTTGCGCGGTATATCCCTTGCCGAAGCTGTAGTAGCCCGAGATATGGCCTGTCACGACATCATAGTCGCGGAAGCCGAACATCTGGTCATAATCGCGCTGCTTGACATAGTTGATCTCGACACCCAGCGCGAAGGGGCTGTCGACGCGCTTCCACAAAAGCTCGGCCGAGACGCCGCCGAACATCCGTTCAAGATAGCCGACCGTCACGCGGGAATAGAGGTTGTCGGCCGGGCGGGCATACCAGGCGGCGGTCAGATGCTCGATCGCGGGGTCGCCTTCGCGGTCGTAAAGGTTGCCGTCGCTGCGCACATGCGGCAGCACCGAATCCGAAACCCGGTCAGACGAATCGAGGTTGCCGGCGATCTTCTTCGACACGGCGCCCGACAGGACGATGCCCGGCGCAATGTCATAGCTGGCCGACAGCCGCACGCCGACATCGGCGCGGAGCGGATTATCGGGGTCGTAAAGGCTGGTGCGGACATAGGGCGTCACGCCCCAGTTGAAGCGCGGGTAAAGGCCGGGCGACATCAGCGCGCCGGTCTGCGGATCGGCGGCATCGCCGACCGAGATGCGCGACCACATCAGCCCGTCCTGACCGGCGGCGTGATCGAGGTCTTCAAGGTCGGAACGCCGCATCTCGACCCGCGACAGGGCGATGCCGTTGCGCAGCGGCACGATGCGGAAGGTTTCCACCGAGGCCGGCAAGGTGTTGGCCATGGCGCGCGCCGTGCGGCCGATCACTTGTGCGGCGTTTTCCTGGGCCGGCACGCGGATACGCACCTCGGCCGAATTGGCGGTGAAGGCCACCGTTTCCAGCGTCACGCGGTCGGCCCGCAGCGCCCGCGCCAGACCGTCACGATAGGACGCCTGCTGACTGCCGTCGGTGACCCAGGCTTCGGACCATGCCTCACCCCCGCGGGCGGGACGTTCCTTGACCGGGCGGGGGCCGGGAATCAGCGGGCCGCCGGTCGGGCGCTTGTAGGGGTCCAGCACGAACTGGGCGGACACACCGAATTCCGAGCCGTAAAGGTAATAGGCGCCCAGCCGCAGCACATCGGTCGCCTGATATTCAAGGCCGAAGTTGTAGGGGCTGGCGCGTTCGAAAGTGCCGTATTCCTCGGATTCGATTTCGTAGGCGTCCGAGGAATATTCGGCCTTGAAGCCCAGCTTCGGCGTGATCTGCCATTCGATGCCGGCGAAGGGCGCGATATCGCCCTTGAACCACTGGCCGGTGTGGGCCGTGCCGCCTTCGCCGATCACCACGGGGGGGCGGGTTCCGGCACTGCCGATCGACTGATAGCTGCCCAGCCGCCCCCAGCCCAGACCGGCGGTAACCTTGAGCTTGTCGCCGAAGGTCTTGGTCGCGGCGATGTATTCGGCCTGCATCATACCGGTGCCGATGAAGTCCTGCAGACCGATGGTCACCGAGGGCAGATAGCGGGTTTCGTCAAGGATCTGGTAGCGCAGGTCGAAGCTGCGGTCGTAATAGGTCTCATAGGGATTGGCGATGACGTCATCCCAGTTGCGGATGCCCATGTAGCGGAAGCTGCCCGACAGGCGCGGCGTGATCTGGAAGCTGAGCGTGGTGCGCGAGACGGGGCCGAAATGCGCCGTGGTGATCGACAACACGCCATCCGACTGCGATTCGCCCGTGGGCATGTCGATCAGGCCGGTCACACCCGAGAAGGACAGGGTCGGACGCATCTCGGCCTGGCCCGGAAGGGCGGCCAGCGCAAAGGCGGCACCCAGAAGAAGGCCGGAACGAAGCCGTTGAACGCGCTTCGGAAATTCCATCGACAACCCCTCATCCGTCTTGCTGCGGCAGCCCTGCCGGCCCTGCTTCTAACCCGCCATCCGCCACGGGCGCCACCACCCGCGGAAACCGGCCAGCGGATTCCGGCCGTGCTGTTGCCATTTGACCCGGGCCGGGGCCGGGCCGCAAGCGCCAAGGCACCCGCTGTTGCGCTGTGGCTGGGTTCTGCGCGCGCCGTGATGAGTGCTGCTTAACCGCCGGGCGCTAGACCCTTGGCCCTGACTGCGCCGGGCTGGCGGGCGTTGAAAGCGGGGTAGAAGATGAACAAGGCGATAACCGAAGGTCTGGTGCTGATGCCGCCGCCGTTCTCGGCGGGGCTTGGACTGTGGTCGCGCGAGAACGGCCGGCCGGGCGACGGATCCTACGCCGGGCAGCCCAACGCGGCCTATGTGCCGGCGGATGCCGATTTCGCCGGTTGCCTTGAGCTTCAGAAGACCTCGGCGACGCAGAAGCTGCGCTGTTTCCAGCAGATCCCGATCCAGCCGGGGCTGTACCTGCGCGTTACCGCCCGGGTGAAGGCGCTGAGCGGCGCCCTGCCCACGGTGGCGATCGCGGCCTGGGCGGGCAGCGGATCGGGCACCAATGTGACCACCGCCGATCAGGTGGGGCCGGCGGTGGCGCTGACGGGCTATGGCAGCGTGGTGACGGTCAGCGCCATCGTGGGGTCGGGGAACCGGCCGGGGGTCGATATGGTCTGGGGCACGGCGCCGGCCTATGGCCATTTCGGGCTGGACCTGACCGGCCCCTCGGGCGGGGTGGTGCGGATTGACGACATCACCATTGAAGACGTGACCTCGGTCTTTCACTCCGAGATGTTCAACTGGGTCGACGTGCGCGATTACGGCGCCATCGGAGACGGCGTGACCGATGACTGCGCCGCCTTCGAGGCGGCCGATACGGCGGCTGCGGGCAAGACCGTTGTCGTTTCGCCCGGCAGCTATTTCATCGGGTCCAGCATGACCTTCGACAACCCGGTGAAGTTCGAAGGCACGGTGACAATGCCCGAAGCGGCGCGGCTGGCCTGCACCCGCAACTTTGACCTTGATACCTATTCGGCGGCCTTCGGGGGCGAGTTGGCGGGGTTCAGGAAGGCCTTGCAGGCGCTGTTCTACTATACCGACCATGTGGAGCTGGACCTGAACGGCCGGCGGGTGGAACTGACGGCGCCGATCGACGTGGCGGCCCTGTCGGGGCTGACAACCTTCGCGCAGCGCCGGCTGGTCTGCAACGGCCAGCTGACCGCCGCCCCCGGGACCGCCTGGGACAGCCAGTCGGTGACCGCCACCGCCACCTATTCCACCGCCAGCCCCGCAAGGCTGAGCGCGGTGACCAACATCGCCGCGATCCCGGTGGGCGCGCGGCTGTCGGGCAGCGGCGTGGGGCGTGAGGTCTATGTGACGGCCAAGAACGTCTCGGCCGGGACGCTGGACCTGAACGCGCCCCTGATCGGCGGGTCGGGCACGCGCAGCTATACCTTCACCCGCCATGCCTACATGCTGGATTTCTCGGGCTTTTCCGAGCTTTCCAAGTTCGAGATCACCGATATCGAATTCCTGTGCGGCGGCACGGCCAGCGGCATTCTTCTGGCACGGACCGGCAGCGTCTTCCGGCTGGATGCCTGCGTCTTCAACCGGCCGAAGGACAAGGGCCTGACCTCTTACGCCGAGGGCTGCCAGGGCATCCTGATCGACAATTGCCAGTTCCTGTCGAATGAACAGGAAACCCCGGTGCAGGACCGCACCTCGGTCATGCTGAACGTGAACCAGAACGACGCCAAGATCCGCAACTGCCGCAGCGTGAAATTCGCCCATACCGCGGTGATGCAGGGCACCGGGCACATGTTCATCGGCAACCACTTCTTCCAGGGCGATGGTGAGGTGACGGGCATCCGCCGCGCCGGCATCATCCTGACCACGCCCAACGTGAAGGGGCTGATCACCGGCAACTACATCGACAACTGCTTCATCGAACTGACGAACGAGCATACCGACAGCCCCAACTTCTCGTCCCAGTTCAGCTTTGGCGGGCTGACGATCACCGGCAACACCTTTACCGCGCAGGGGGTGGCGCCGTGGTTTGCGTGGATTGTCGTCACGCCGCGCGGCACCGGGCATTACCTGTCGGGGCTGACGGTGACGGGCAATGTCTTCCGCACCCGCGACGGCGATATCGACCGGGTCGAGAAGGTGGACACCACCTATGCGACGCTGAGCTACCAGAGCTTCCGCAACGTGATCTTCGAGGCCAACACCTTCAACGGCGTGACGCAGGCGACATCAAGCCCGCTGCACATCGAACACACGCAGACGACGGCTTCGGATACCTGGGTGGTGAACGGGGCGGCCTATCTGCCCTTCCTGGGCCGCGCGCGGAATGTGATGGCGCTGGTCATCGAGGGGCCGCTGGCCAATTCGGCGAACGCGACCGTCTGGGCGCAGCCCTATGTGCAGGTGGAACAGGGCCCCGGCGGCGGGCAGGTCAACCTGAAATGGCCCTCGGCGGTGAAGGGCAAGGTGCAGGCCACGATCCGGGTGGACAACCCGATCTGACGGCGGTCAGGCCCGCAGGTCTTCGGGCGACAGCCGGAAGGCCCGGGCAAACCCGCCGTTCAGCAGGGCCGAGCGCGGCACCAGCCGGACAAAGGCGAAATCGGGGAAGTCGATGTACAGCTTCGATTTCGGGTGATGGTGCAGCCAGTGGTCGCGCAGGGCAGGGCGGGCGGGATCGTCAGGGGCGACGAACTGCGCTTCGGCGCGGATCATCAGGCGCGGATGGGTCAGGGGATCGCCCTTCGCGCCGGGTTCGCCCAGCATGACGGCGCAGGCGGGGCTGGCCTTCAGCCCCGCCTGATGCGGTGCCAGTGCCGAGATCAGCGTGACCGGAACCCCCGCCGGATCAAGGCCAAAGGCGATGCGGCTGATTGCCGGGGCGCCGTCACCGGCATCGGTATAGGCCAGGGCGGCATGGCCCGCCCCGGCCATCAGCGACAAGGCCAGCGCGCGGGCCTCGGCATCGGCGGGCTGAACGGGGTCGGGGCGGCGGTCCATCGGGGCACCTCGGGGCATTGACAGCGGGCGGGTCGCGGCGTCTTCTAGCGGCATTTCATGACGCATGCCACGCATTCCGGCGCCCCGTTTCCGATCTGGCGGACCCATCATGGCACCCACTTCCGGTCCGGCGCAGCCTGCGCCGGAGTTTCTGCCCAAACTGGTGACCACCCTGCGCGAAGGGTATCGCCCGGCCGATCTGCGCGCCGATGCGCTGGCGGGGCTGACCGTGGCCATCGTCGCGCTGCCCCTGTCTATGGCCATTGCCATCGCCTCGGGCGTCGGGCCGGAGAGGGGGTTGTTCACCACCATCATCGGCGGTTTCCTCGTCTCGGCCCTGGGCGGATCGCGGTTCCAGATCGGCGGGCCGGCGGGGGCCTCCATCGTGCTGGTCTCGGCCTGCGTGATGCAGATCGGGGTCGAGGGGCTGTTGCTGGCCACCATGATGTCGGGGCTGTTCCTGACGGCGCTGGCGCTGTTGCGGGCCGGAACCTATGTGCGCTTCATCCCCTACCCGGTGACCGTGGGCTTTACCGCCGGGATCGCGGTGATCATCTTTTCCAGCCAGATCAAAGATTTGCTGGGGCTGACCCTGCCCGGCCCAGAACCGGCCGAGATCATCGCCAAGGCCGAGGCTCTGTGGGCCGCGCGGGGCACGCTGACGCCTGCGGCGCTGGCGGTGGCGGCGGGGACGATTGCCGTTATTCAGGGGGTCAAGCGGCTGTCACCGCGCGCGCCCAGCCTGCTG